>CAXMTM010000305.1:0-4417 GCA_964196385.1 Arenicellales bacterium | reverse complement strand
CGAAGGAAAAAACATCGACGGCGTGTTGTTGACCCGTGTATTTCGTGTTGACGATGTGACCGTGGTTCAAGGCGCCGACGCCAACACCATGAGAATACAACAAGATTTCGCCACCCAACTTTGGGACAACTATGAAGGAATGCGTGGCCAGGCCGACAACCTTCAGAAGAATACGAAACAGAGGCTGGTGCTGGAGAACAGCCTTTACGAGCTACAGTCGGAGAAGCTGGTGTGGACGGTGCAATCCTACTCGATGAATCCGAAATCAGCGGACAAGGTCATCAAGTCGCTCAGCAAACTGGTTACCGATCAGTTACGAAAAGATAATCTGATATAAATATCGGCGCGAGGCGCACGTCCCGCATTGTATATATGCCAATTAGGGGCGGCGCCCCCGCCGCGATAGATTTCCGCGGTACACGGTCATCACAAGGCCGGTGCAAACAGGCGCGCTATGCGACTGGGGAGGTGACCCAGGACAGACCTGGACTTCAACGCCTCCACATCTACAGACTGGCAGCGCTGCATATCGTGTTCCAGCATCTGCTCTACCTCTTTTGCAAACGGTTCGTCCGCCACCAGCACCGTAATTTCGAAATTCAGGCGAAAAGATCGATTGTCGAAATTCGCGGTACCCACCATGGCCAGATTCTTGTCTATCAACTGCACCTTCTGGTGGAGGAATCCGTCGTTGAACTTGTAGAACTTTATACCGACATCACCGAGTTGTTCGACATAAAAATAGGAAGCGAGTTGTACCAGCGGGTTGTCCGCCTTGTCGGGCAGGATGATGCGCACGTCCACTCCGCGCAGCGCGGCCAACTGAAGCGCGTGCACCACGCCTTCATCGGGCACGAAATAAGGGGAGGTGATCCAGATGCGCTCTCGTGCACTGTTGAGGGCGTGGGTAAAAAACAGGGTTGCTGTCTCGAGTTCGACGGTGGGGCCGCTGGGCACCACCATGGCGCGCGCCTGGTGGCCACCCCCGGCCGGGAACCCCGTCCATGTCAATTCGGGGATGCGGCGGGTTGCCCAGTACCAGTCCGACAGAAAAGCCATCTGCACCTGGACCGCGGCAGGTCCGTCGAGGCGCATGTGTGTATCGCGCCAGGGACTCAACTTCGGATACAGGCCGAGATAGTCGTCACCGACATTAAGGCCACCCACCCATGCACTGCGTCCGTCCACAACCACGATCTTTCGATGGTTGCGGAAGTTAAGCTGGAACCGGTTTCGCCAGCCCTGAGTGGTATTGAATGGAGACACCTCAGCCCCGGCACCGACCAGGGCCGCGGTAAATGATTCCAGTCCTTTGCTGCCGATCTCGTCGTACACGAACAAAACCCGCACCCCGGCCAGTGCACGCTCCATCAGGGCATCTCTTAGCCGGCCACCTATACCATCGTCGCGCACAATATAGAATTCGACGAGGATATAGTCCCTGGCCTGGGCTATACCCTCCAGGATACTGGCATAAGTTGCCTCGCCGTCGATCAGCAGTTGCACACGGTTGCTACCGGTCATGCCCATCTGGGTGAGCCGTTTCAACGCTTCGTATTCGGGGATGCGCTCCCCGACGTCGACAAACCTGGCTTGCACCTTGGGCATCGCATCTCCGAGAAATTCCTCGATGAGATCATTGTTCTCTTCCCGGGCCTCGGCAAACCCCTGGAATTTCGAACGACCCAGTATCCAGTACGCGGGCACGGCCAGATAGGGAAATGTAATCAAAGCGACCGCCCAGGCGATGGCGCCTTGTGACGTTCTGGTATTGATCACCGCGTCAATAGCTGAGGCGATGCCCAGAACGGTAGCCAGGGTGATGA
This sequence comes from Arenicellales bacterium, assembly GCA_964196385.1. GTDB lineage: Bacteria > Pseudomonadota > Gammaproteobacteria > Arenicellales > JAANXG01 > JAHEKE01. The sequence continues at coordinate 2,591 of CAXMTM010000305.1, read as the reverse complement.
TCAGGGCGAGCATATCGTCGACAGTATACTTATATATCCCCGCCACGGGTTAGCCCTTGCTATGACGGTTGGCCCGGCCTCCCGGACCGATTTATTCCGGGATGGCGGGAATTCTCCTTTTTGACGCCTTCAGGTTAACGGTATTGAAAATGCCGGCAAGTATCAGCAGAGAAAATATCTGTAGAAAGTGGTGAGAGATCGCGATGGCTATGCTGTCATTGGTACCGACGCCCCAAAGTCCCAGACCCAGCACCAGCACCGCCTCATAGGTACCGACGTTGCCCAGGGTCACCGGCACAGCGATGCCCACATTGAGAAGCAGCAAAATGAAGAGCCCCTGGCCGAGTTGCAGATCGATATCCAGCGGCGCCGCCAGAAATATAATCGACAACACCTCCAGCGACCACATTACAGCACTCATGGCCACTACCAGAACGAACCTGCGCAGGTTGAGGATAGTGAGGAAACTGCGTTTGAGCTCGACCAGCCAGGCATGGAACCTCGGGGATTTTTTCTGGGCGAAATACAGGACCACTCCGCTAAGCGTGGCCCCGGCCAGCGCGATCTTCATTTGCCCGGCACGATCGACCAAAGACAGATCGGTTACCCTTATGGTCGACCAGTCAATCAGTAATACGATGAGCAGCACCAGGATCAGGGTCGACACAAGCCTTTCGATGATCAAGGCGGAAACCACATAGGCCGTGCTGAAACTGTTGTCGTCGGCGGCCCGTTTTAGGGCAATAATTTTGTACAGGTCCCCGGCCCGGGCAGGAAACAAATGATTGAAAAGTTGTCCGTTGGTATAGATTCGGGAAACCTGAAACATCGAAGTACATGCTTCAGGTATCAAAACCACGAACCGAAGTGCCACGCAAACGTACTGACCGAGTGCCATGCAAAGGGCAAGTATAAAATTCTGAACCCCGATGGTTTGCAGAGATCGCACAACACCCTGCCAGGAGATAGTGTTGCTTTTAGCCATCACCACAACCAGGATCGAAACGACGAGGATCGACGCAATCGCTCTCTTTTTGCCAACCGGATTTTTCATCATTCCCGCGAGTACAACTTCCTGCCCGCCACATAGGTAGCGCGTATTGCCCGGTCGTCGCCGAGGGTCATCAGCACGAACAGGACCTCCTCCACATCCCGGGCATACTGTAGACGGTGTGCCAGCAGTGGCGTGGCTTTGAGATCCAGCACAGTCAGATCCGCTTCCTTGCCGGCAGATATGCTGCCAATTTTGTCGTCCAGATAGAGAGCGCGCGCGGTCCCCAGGGTACCCATGTAGAATGCGTGCAGGGGGCTCAGTGAGTAACCCTTCAACTGCGCCACCTTGTACGCCTCGTTCATCGTCACCAGTTGTGAGAAATTGGTGCCGGCACCGAGATCGGTGGCCAGCCCAACGCGCACAGGCCGCTCGCAGGCCATGGCCCTGCCCAGATCGAACAACCCGCTGCCCAGGAACAGATTCGAAGTCGGGCAGTGTGCGATTGCCGTTCCCGTATCGTGCAAGATGCGGAGTTCATCCTCGCTCAGGTGGATGCCATGACCATAGATGCTGCGTGGGCCCAGCTGGCCATAGTGCCGGTAAACGTCGACATAGTTCTTTCTTTGCGGGTACATGCCCATTACCCACTCGATCTCGGCAGCGCTTTCCGACAGGTGGCTTTGCAGGTATGTCCCGGGGTGTTCCCGCCACACGGCGCCGGCCACTTCCATCTGCTCCGGGCTGCTGGTGGCCGCGAACCTGGGAGTTACCGCATACATTTGCCGGCCCCTGCCGTGCCAACGCGCGATGAGCTCCCTGGTCTGGTCGTAGCCCGCTTGCGGGGTTTCAGTCAGCGCACCGGGCGCATTGCGATCCATGAGCACCTTGCCCGCGATGTTGCGCATATTCAGTTTTTCCGATTCCTCGAAGAACGCATCGACCGATTCCGGATAAACCGTACAGAACGCCGCCGTAGTGGTGGTGCCGGCGCGCAGGCACTCGCGCAGGAATACGTTCGCCACTTTACGTGCGTAGTCGGCATCGTCGAACTTTTGCTCCGCAACAAAAGTGTACTTGTTCAACCAGTCGATCAGTTGTTTGCCGTAGGCCCCGATGATTTCAGTCTGCGGGTAGTGAACGTGACAGTCGATGAATCCCGGCAGGATCAGGGAATCGGGGTAGTGTTCGACGCCAACATCGACGCCCAGGCGCGCCATGACGTCCGCAGCCTGCCCCACATCGGAGATCACTCCGTTTTCCATGACTACGACGGCATCCTCCATGATTTCGACGCATTCCTGCGGGGGTGTTATAAACGGATTGCCGGTAAAGGTCACTATGCACCCACGGATGCAGGATTTCATGAGCGATCCCGATGCTTGCGCATGCCCCGAATCATGGAGCTGACGGATTATTCATTCCGGGATTGGGCGATGTAAGTGCCCACCAGCCGCGCCACCAGAATAGTCAGATACAATTGCCCGATTATCGCCTCGGTATAGGCAAGCACCTTTGTGTAATGGATGCCCGGCGTAATATCGCCATATCCCAGCGTGGTCAGGGTGACGAAACTGTAGTAATTCAGGGCGCGGGCGAC
>CAXMTM010000304.1:0-8058 GCA_964196385.1 Arenicellales bacterium | reverse complement strand
TCCCAGTAATCATCAAGAAACGATAAATAGTTCTCAAATGTCATAAGGTTTCTTTCATTTTCTCGATTGCTTCCCATTCATCGAATAACTCAGCATAGGATTTTACTCTATCCCAATCCAGGTTATCACATTTTTTGATTAATGCCGCGATGTCGGCTTGTCTTGAAAAGTGCGTTTCCGGTTCGTTGTGCGAGGCGCGGATTTTTTTGAATATTGCGCATAAATCCCTTGATGGCGGTGAGAGGGGAGGACGCGCTTCTTAAAGGGTTCCTTTCAGTTTTTCATTTAATATTTCATTGACCTGTTGCGGATTGGCTTTTCCCTGGGTCGCCTTCATTATCTGGCCCACGAAATAACCGAATACTTTATTCTGGCCGCTCTGATATTGTTCGATCTGGGTCGCGGACTGGGACAGCACTTCATCGATGATTTTTTCCAGTGCACTACTGTCCGTAATTTGCCGCAGGCTTTTACTCTCGATGATCTCATCGGCGCCGCCCTCTGCGGCCCACATCGACCGGAACACGTCTTTCGCAATTTTTCCCGAGATGGTGTTGTCGTGGATTCTGTCGATGAGCTGGGCGAGCATGGCGGCACTGATCGGTGATGTGTCAATATCCTTGTTTTCTTCGTTGAGATAGCTGGTAAGTTCGCTATTGATCCAGTTGGCTACGGTTTTGGCGTCGCCCCGGGTTTGCGACAATGCAGATTCGAAATAGTCCGCGGTGGCTCTTTCGGCGGTCAATTGTTTCGCATCGCCCGGGCTGAGCTGGTGCTGTTCAATAAATCGGCGTTTTTTCGCTTCCGGCAATTCGGGGATTTCGCGGCGCGCGTTTTCGATGAACTGATCGTCCAGTTCCATCGGCGGCAGATCCGGGTCAGGGAAGTAACGGTAGTCGTGGGCGTCCTCTTTGGTGCGCATGGAGCGGGTCTGATTTTTGTCCGGATCGTAGGACCGGGTTTCCTGCACCACCGTGCCGCCGTCCTCGATGAGGTCGATTTGTCGTGCTACCTCGAATTCAATGGCTTTTTCGACGAACCGGAATGAGTTGATGTTCTTGAGTTCGCTGCGCGTGCCCAACTTTGATTGTCCTCGTCGGCGTATGGAAACGTTGGCGTCGCACCGGAACGAGCCCTCCTGCATATTGCCGTCGCAGATTTCCAGGTAGCGCACCAGAGTGTGCAGTTTACGCAGGTAAGCGATGGCTTCGGCGGGGGAGCGCATGTCGGGCTCGGATACGACCTCCAGGAGCGGTGTGCCCGCCCGGTTGAGATCGATGCCGGTCATGCCTTGGAAATCTTCGTGCAGTGATTTTCCGGCGTCCTCTTCCAGATGGGCACGGGTGATGCCGATGCGCTTTTCTCCATCGGCCGTGTCAATCATAATGTGACCCCCGGCAACGATCGGAATTTCGAACTGGCTGATCTGGTAACCCTTGGGCAGATCGGGGTAGAAATAGTTTTTTCGCGCGAATACCGACCGGCGGTTGATGTCGGCTTCCACCGCGATCCCCAGTTTTACGGCTTTAAGGGCGGCTTCCCGGTTCATCACGGGCAGCACGCCGGGCAGGGCGATGTCGACGGCACAGGCCTGTGTATTGGGTTCGGCGCCGTAGCGTGTGGCCGCCCCGGAAAAAATCTTGCTCTGCGTATTGAGCTGTACGTGTACTTCAAGCCCGATTACGGTCTCCCACTCCATTACTCGAACTCTCCGGGAATGCGCTGATGCCAGTCAGTTTCCATCTGTAACCGGTGCCCGATATTCAGTATGCGGGATTCGGAGAAGTAAGGGCCGATGATTTGCAGGCCTGTGGGCAGGCCTTTGACGAATCCGGCCGGTACCGATAAGCCGGGTAATCCCGCCAGGTTGACCGAGATCGTATAAATGTCGTTCAGGTACATCGAAATCGGGTCCGAGGTCATCGCACCCAGCTCAAATGCCGGTGTTGGTGTGGTGGGCCCCATGATGACGTCGCACTGCTCGAAGGCAAGTTCGAAGTCCCGGGTGATCAGCCGCCTCAGTTTCTGCGCCTTGAGATAATACGCATCGTAGTAGCCCGCTGAAAGTGCGTAAGTGCCGATCATGATTCGGCGCTTCACTTCATCCCCGAATCCTTCGGCCCTCGATCGCATATACATATCTGCCAGGTTTTCGTAATGTTTACTGCGATAACCGTAACGAACGCCATCGAAGCGGGACAGGTTGGACGACGCTTCGGAGGGTGCGATCACGTAGTAGCAGGGGACGCATAGCTCGCTGTTTGGAAGTTCGATATCGACCAGTTCGGCCCCCAGTTTTTCCAGTTCTCGCAGCGCTTCCCGGGTGGCCTGTGCCACCCCGGCACTCAGTCCGTCGTCAAAATACTGTCTGGGCAGTCCGATCCTGACTCCGCCGAGGTCGTTGCATAGATCTGAGGTGTAGTCGGCAACAGGTTCATCCACGGAGGTGGAGTCCTTTGGATCGAAGCCCGCAATGACATTGAGCAGCAGCGCGGCGTCTTCAGCGGTTTGGGTGAGCACGCCGGCCTGGTCCAGGGAGGAAGCGAAAGCGACCATGCCGTAGCGGGACACCCTGCCATAGGTCGGTTTGAGCCCGGTAAGATTACACAATGCCGCAGGCTGCCGAATGGATCCTCCGGTATCGGTGCCGGTGGCGGCGGCTGCGAGCCTTGCCGCTACCGCTGCGGCCGATCCCCCTGAACTGCCGCCGGGGACCCGGTGTTTGTCCCAGGGGTTTTTTACCGGCCCATAGTAAGAAGACTCGTTGGATGAGCCCATGGCAAATTCGTCCATGTTGGTTTTGCCGAGATTAACCAAGCCCCGGGTCTTGCAGCGCTCAATCAAAGTCGCATCATAGGGCGGAACGAAATTGTGCAGTATTTTTGAACCGCATGTGGTGAGCATGCCCTGAGTGCAGAAGATATCCTTGTGTGCAATGGGAATCCCGGTCAAGGCTTGCGATTCGCCGCTTTTGAGCATTTGATCGGCTTTGCGCGCCTGATTCAGGGTAAATTCCGCATCCACGGATATAAATGCGTTGAGCGCTCCGTGGCGGTCGATCCGGTCGAGGTAGTAACCGGCCAGTTCGACGCTCGAGTACTGTCCCTGCCGCAGATCGGAGTCGAGTTGTTTCAGTGTTTTAGAATGCACGGGGTGTTTCTGTTTGTTGAGGGGAAACGATAACAGGACCGCAGATTAATCAATGACCTTCGGTACCAGGTAAAGACCGTTTTCCGTGGCCGGTGCCGCAGCTTGAAAAACATCCCGCTGATCTTTTTCGGTAACCTTGTCTTCTCGTAAGCGCAGTACGCGATCCTGAGGATGGGAGAGGGGGGCTACGTTATCCGTATCAACCTTGTCCATTTGTTCGACGAATTCCAGGATGGTGGACAATTCCGATGCGTAGCGATCGACGTCCACTTCATCGACATAAATTCGTGCTAATCTAGCGATCTTGAAAACGGTTTGTTTATCCAAAGCCATACCCGCAAGTTATTTTATGAATCAATCGGACAACCTATCATAAATCATCGCACAGGTTGAACACATCAGCGCCCATTGCTAGAGTACACCGTTTTTAACGAACTCCTAAAAATCTCCTGATCATTCCGAATGTTTAAACGAATCCTGGGCCTGTTTTCCAACGACCTCGCCATCGATCTTGGTACTGCCAACACGCTGATTTATGTCCGGGATAAAGGCATAATATTAAACGAACCATCGGTCGTTGCTATTCACACCGGCATAGGAGGGGGCAACAAGACGGTACTGGCGGTAGGCCATGAAGCCAAACGGATGCTAGGCCGCACCCCCGGCAACATCCAGGCGATACGCCCGATGAAAGACGGCGTCATCGCAGACTTCACCGTGACCGAAGTCATGCTGAAGTATTTTATCCGCAAAGTCCAGGAGAACCGGTTCTTAAGACCCAGTCCGCGGATCATCATCTGCGTACCCTGTGGCTCGACCCAGGTTGAACGTCGGGCCATCCGGGAATCCGCGGTCAGTGCGGGTGCGCGGGAAGTGTTTTTGATCGAGGAACCCATGGCGGTGGCTATCGGTGCCAACCTGCCCGTGGGCGAACCTACCGGGTCCATGGTCCTTGATATTGGCGGCGGCACCACGGAAGTGGGCGTTTTGTCATTGGGTGGCATGGTATACAGCACTTCCCTGCGAACAGCGGGTGATACTTTTGATGAAGCAGTCATCAATTTCGTGCGTCGTCATCATGGCATACTCATCGGCGAGGCTACAGCGGAGCGCGTAAAAAAGGCGATCGCCTCGGCGTGGGTAAAATCGGAGAATCGTGAAATCGAAATCAAGGGCAGGGATATCTCGGAAGGCATGTCGAGGGCGGTGAAATTGAACAGCACGGAAATATACGAAGCCATCAGCGACGCGCTCGACGCCATTGTCCAGTCCATCAAGCAGGCTCTGGAACATACCCCGCCGGAGTTGAGTGCAGACATTGGTGATAAAGGCATTGTGGTCGCCGGTGGCGGTGCGCTGATGCGTGACATGGACCGGCGTTTGATGGAGGATACCGGATTGCCGGTGGTTCTTGCGGACGATCCTCTGACTTGTGTGGCCCGTGGCTGTGGCAGGGCCCTCGAAGAAATGGATGCGCTGGGAGATGTGTTCGCACACGAATAAGCAACCCCTTACCCTCACGCCTGATGTTTCAACTACGATGCGGATCTCCCGGGAGTGGATAGCCCGCATTTCTCATGGGATTGACGAGCCCTCCCTGAATCTTTGAATAAATTAAGTATCTTTGAATCCACAAGGCATTTCCTTCAGTTGGAAATACACACGGTTATTCCACGCCTTCAGTTAATGCCTTGTGAATCCAAATCTCTGCGCGATCATCTCGCCATCCCATGAGAAATGCGGGATAGAGAAACGTCGAACACCGGCCTGTTCCGATTTGCACTGTTAGTGTGCTTTTCGGTAGTGGTCTTGATTGTTGACTACCGGTCCCACTATCTGCAGTACCTGCGGTCCGCTTTGGCGACCGTGGTTACACCGTTGCAAGTGGTGGCTACCCTGCCCAGCGAAATCGCCGAACGGGCCAATATCTGGTTTGTATCCAGTGAAGGGCTTCGTGACGAGCACGAAATTCTGAAGTCCGATTTTGTGCAACTCAAAGCCAAACTACAGAAAATGCAGGCGCTCGAACGTGAAAACGAGAACCTGAGACACCTGCTGGATGCCGCCGAAAGGGTGCCGGACCGGGTGCTGATGGCGGAACTCATCAAGGTGAGTCTGGATCCGTATACTCACAAGATCCTCGTCGACAGGGGGCTGAACGACGGCGCCCACGTTGGCCAGCCCGTTTTCGATCCTACCGGGGTGATGGGCCAGATTACACAGGTCATGCCGTTTACCAGCGCGGTCACGCTGATTACCGATCCCAGCCACGCCGTGCCCGTGCAAGTACAACGTAATGGGTTGCGTACTATCGCGTTCGGTACCGGAAACGCCCACCAGTTGCGAATATCCTACCTGAGCCACAACGCCGATATCCGTGTGGGGGATATGTTGCTTAGCTCGGGGTTGGGTGGGCGATTCCCAGCGGGTTACCCCGTCGCAAAAGTAATTTCCGTCGAGAATGACCCGGGAGAAGCATTCCTGAACATCGACGCGGTACCTGCGGCGGAGATAGACCGGGCGAACCAGGTCCTTCTGGTGTGGCGTGGAAGCCGGACATCCAGGTTAACGCAGGTTCCGGCCGAAGAGATCGAAGGACCGGTGGAATTGCAGGCCGAAAATCTGGATTTGGGCCCAGGACTAGACTAGTGGCTGTTATCCTGAGTTTCGTGGCCGCTTTTCTGCTGATGTTGGTGCCGCTGCCTGATGGGGCAAACATGTACCGCCCCGACTGGGTGGTGCTGGTATTGATCTATTGGTGTCTGGAACTGCCGGACCGGGTCGGCCCCGGGATGGGCTGGGTTGTTGGGCTGATGGTTGATATTACCCAGGCGCACCTGTTGGGATTGAATGCGCTGGGTATGACGGTGGTCGGGTATCTGGCAAACCGGTTTCAATACCGCCTGCACATGTTTCCATGGTGGCAGCAAGCCGTCTCTGTGTTTTTCCTGCTGTTGCTGTATCGGGCGCTGGTGGGTTGGATACGGGGGTTTGTTTCACCGGTGTACCTGGGCTACGACTACTGGGTCCCCTGTGTAACCGGTATGCTGATATGGCCCTTGCTGTTTGTCATCCTTCGCAGCACACGCAAGACCTCAAGGGTGCACTGATGGCGCCGGTCCGGATCAAGGACTATGTTCGGGAAACCAACCTGATACAGTCGCGCCTGGTAATTTCCTCGATCATCGTGGTAGCGCTGTGTTTGTTACTTCTGGGACGCTTGTATTACCTGCAAATAGAGCAACACTCCCACTATGCGACACTGTCCCAGGAGAACAGGATCAGTTTCGTACCCATTCCGCCGGCCCGTGGCCAGATTTATGACCGCAACGGCAACGTGCTGGCGGAAAATCTTCCCACCTACACCCTTGAAGTTGTGCCGGATAATGTCGCGGACATGGAATCGACCGTGGACCGTATCGCCAGGTTGATCGAGTTGTCCGATGTGGACCTGGAACGCTTTGAAGCAGCGCTGCGAGTGAGGCCGGGATTTGAAATCAGAACCCTCAAGTCCGGCCTGACGGATGAGGAGGTGGCCCGGTTTACCGTCAATCAACATTTGTTCAACGGTTTTCAAATCAACGCCCGCCTGCAGCGCCACTATCCGTTCGGGGCGGAGATGGTGCACGTCGTGGGTTACGTGGGCCGCATTAGTATCGCAGATCTGGAGCGCATCGACAGGAATGCCTACCGGGGCACCAATTACATCGGAAAACTTGGAATAGAGGCCCACTATGAAAGAACCCTGTTGGGACAATCGGGTTACGAGAAGGTCGAAACCAACGCCCACGGCCGGGTTGTTCGCACCCTGTCGCGGGTCAGCCCGGTAGCGGGTAAGGATATTTTTCTCAACGTCGACATCAACCTGCAGCGGGCGACAAGAGAGTACCTCGGCGAATATGAGGGGGCTGTGGTGGCCGTGGATCCCGGCACCGGCGGAATACTGGCATTTGTCAGCAATCCGGTTTACGACCCGAATCCTTTCGTGAACGGCATCGACACCAAGTCGTACAAGTTTCTGCGCGAGCACCCGGGCCGACCGCTGTTGAATCGCGCCCTGAACGGACGTTATGCGCCAGGTTCCACAATCAAGCCGATTATGGGGCTGGCCGGAATGGACTACGGCAGGAGCCCCGGCGAGCAGGTATTTGGTCGCGGCTGGTTCTCGTTGCGCGGGTCGAGACACCGCTATCGCTGCTGGAAGAAACAAGGCCACGGCTGGATGGATCTGCACGACGCCATCGTGCAGTCCTGTGACGTGTATTTCTACACGCTCGCCAACAACCTGGGCATAGACAAGCTCCACGAATTCCTGACCCGCTTTGGGTTGGGTAAAAAAACCGGCATCGACCTTAATGGAGAACCCAGCGGCCTGGTGCCGTCCCAGGAATGGAAACGTGCCGCCCGCGGCCAGCCGTGGTGGCCGGGGGAGACGGTAATAACCGGAATTGGACAGGGATATACCCTCGTTACGCCACTCCAGTTGGCTATGGTTACAGCGACTCTGGCGAATCGCGGGGTGAGAAACAAACCCCAGCTGGTCAAAGCCTTCAGGGAAAGTGGCAGCACCAATATACAGGAACTGAAGCCGCAAGCACTGGAGCAGGTGCCAATACGTAATCAAAAATTTTATGACATTGTCATTGGCGCCATGATAGACGTGGTACATGGAAAGCGGGGAACCGCCCGGCGCTCCGGGCTCGGGGCGGAGTACAGGTTTGCCGGCAAGACCGGTACTGCACAAGTCATTGGAATCAAGCAGGGTGCTACATACAAGGAAGAAAATGTCGCCAAACGGTTCAGGGATCACGCTCTGTTCATCTCTTTTGCGCCGGCGAACAACCCAAAAATCGCGGTAGCGGTTATTGCCGAAAATGGAGGAGGAGGCAGCCGTACCGCGGCACCCAT
>CAXMTM010000303.1:0-7755 GCA_964196385.1 Arenicellales bacterium | reverse complement strand
CTGCGGGATCAACATCGGGATCGCCTGCCCCAGCATTGCCGCCTCCGCTTCTATGCCACCCACCCCCCAGCCCAGCACACCGATGCCATTGATCATGGTGGTATGGGAATCCGTACCCACCACCGTATCCGGGTAGGCCCGTAGTGTGCCATCCACGGTTTGATTGAACACGACCTGTGCCAGATACTCGAGGTTCACCTGGTGCACGATACCCGTTTCCGGAGGCACTACGCGGAAATTACTGAAGCTCTTCTGGCCCCATTTGAGGAACTGGTAACGCTCCTGGTTGCGCCTGTATTCCAGGGCCGAGTTGAGATCCATCGCATTCGTGGTGCCGTAGTGGTCCACCATGAGCGAGTGATCGATAACCAGATCCGCGGGGGAAAGTGGGTTGATCATGTCCGGATCGCTGTTCAGTTCACCCATGGCATCCCGCATGGCAGCGAGATCCACCACAGCGGGAACGCCCGTAAAGTCCTGCATCAGAACCCGTGCAGGTGTGAACGCAATCTCCTCGCTGGGCTCCGCCCGCGGATCCCAGTTTGCCAGCGCCTCGATATCTTTAACGCCAACGTTTACACCATCTTCATGGCGCAGAAGGTTTTCCAGTAGAATTTTCAGACAATACGGAAGCCTGTCCGCATTGAAGCGGTCGCTGAGCACATCCAATGCGTATATTTCATATTCTTTGCCGGAAACTTCGAGCGTAGTGCGGGCGTTGAAACTGTTCACTGCATGATCCTTATATTGGTCCTGAATACCTGCAGATTTTAACTCACTATGCAGTGTACCGCGTCACAAAAATTGGCCAATTCCCAGACCGGTACAAAAGCAAGCTATCAAAAAGCTTGGTATTTGGAGACGGAGTGTAGGGCCGGGATTAGCTGTGGTCGTGCCCGATCAAACGCAGAAACTCCTGCTCACTGATCAATTTGACCCCCAACGCTTCCGCGTTGTCCGCTTTGGATCCCGCATCCGCACCCACCACCACGTAGTCGGTGCGTTTCGATACGCTGCCCGCAACTTTAGCCCCGAGGCCTCTCAGCAAGCCTTTGGCATCATCCCTGGCCATTGCCGTCAGCGCACCCGTCAGCACAAATGTTTTGCCCGCCAGCGGTAATTCCGCGGCGACAGGCGCGGGGGAATGTTCGGGCCACACAATCCCGGCCAGTCTCAGCTTATCGATCACGGCGATATTGTGAGGCTGACGAAAGAATGTATGAATACTGGCGGCGACCACCGGGCCTATATCGGATACGGTCTGTAACTCCTCCGCCGTTGTCGCCATGATGGTGTCCAGGCCGCCGTAGTGAGCGGCGAGCTGCAGCGCAGTGGTCTCGCCGACCTGCCCGATGCCCAGGGCATACAGAAACCGTTCCAGCGTCGTATGCTTGCTCGTTTCCAGCGCATCGACCAGGTTCTGCGCGGACTTGTCGGCAAGGCGCTCCAGCCCCGACAGTGCTTTTACATCCAATGTATACAGGCCGGCGGAATCCTGCACCAGTTTATTGTCGATCAACTGTTCAACTATTTTGTCTCCCAGGCCATCGATGTCCATAGCACGCCTGGATGCGAAGTGCTTTATGCTTTCCTTGCGTTGCGCCGAACAATACAGACCTCCGCTGCAGCGGGCCACAATGCCCTCCCCTTCGTATACGATCTGGGAGCTGCACACCGGGCATAGCTCAGGGAACCGATAGCGTTTGGCGTGCTTTTTCCGTTTACTCTTGTCGACCGCCACCACATTAGGGATGACGTCACCTGCGCGGCGGACGATGACAGTATCACCTACCCTGATGTCCAGGCGTTCGATCTCCTGCCGGTTGTGCAAAGTTGCATTGGACACGGTGACACCGCCCACGAAAACCGGCCGCAGCCGCGCCACCGGCGTTACCGCCCCGGTCCGCCCAACCTGCACTGTTATATCCTGTACGATCGTGCTCTCTTCCTGCGCCGGAAATTTGTGCGCCAGCGCCCAGCGCGGGGCCCGTGAAATATTGCCCATTTCAGATTGCAGGGACAAATTACTGATCTTGTACACGACTCCGTCAATGGCATAGTCGAGTTCTGCCCGCAGCCCTGCAATTTTATTGTAATAGTCGATACAACCCTGCGCCCCGTCGACTTGTTCCGACAGAGGTGAAACCCGCAGGCCCCAGCGGCTGAATGCCTGCAACACCTCACAATGATTGCCGGGGATTTCACCCTCTACCCTGCCTATACCATAGAAAAATATCTCCAGTGGTCGTTGCGCGGTCAGCCGGGAATCCAGTTGGCGCAGGCTCCCGGCAGCGGCGTTACGCGGATTTACAAAGAGTTTGGCGCCTTTTTTTCCCTGCTCCTCATTCAGTCGATTAAATCCGCCATGTGACAGAAATACCTCGCCCCGGGCTTCCAGAATCTCGGGATAACCCCCGTTGTGCAACCGCAATGGAACCGACTGGATCGTTTTGATATTGGCCGTAACATCCTCACCTGCCTCCCCGTCTCCCCGGGTTGCTGCCCGCACAAGGATGCCTTTCCTGTACAACAGGCTAACTGCCAGACCGTCGAGTTTCGGTTCAGCCATGTACTCCACCTGGTCGATATGCAGCGTCTCCCGGATCCTTTTATCGAACGCCAGGACTCCGGCATCATCAAAGGCGTTTGACAGCGAAAGCATTTGAACATCGTGGCGAACCGATGCGAATTCCCTGAGCGGAGCGGCACCGGCTCGCCGGGTAGGGGAATCCGGGCTGTACAGATCGGGATACTTTTCCTCTAGTTCACACAGTTCCCTGAATCTGCGGTCGTACTCGGCATCACTGATGACGGGATCGTCGAGCACATGGTAACGGTAGTTATGATCGTTCAGGAACGCCCGCAACTGTTCGGCCCTGTCACGAATCGAGGCAGACGCAGCCACTTCAGACATGATGCAGGCTAAAACAACCGCAAGGTTTTTCCACTACCCGGAGTCACCCCGGTCTGTTCCATTTCATGAACGATCCGGCGTATCTGCTGGCTGATTTTCTTCAGACCTTTCTGGGTCATGCCCCGAAGATTGTGATCCACCAGGGTGCCATTGAGTTGCTTGCACAAAACTTTTGCATCCGCCACCATATCGGCGAAAATCTGGGACGGGTTTTCAGTACGGGGGATGTTCATGAAAAGCGTGAGACCCCCGGTCACGTAATCCTCGGCGCCCGGGGCCGGCAATTTACCGTCACGAGTGAGGCTGGCCATGCTGTAACACAACCTGCCTGCCTGAACACTGGGATGGCGCTTCTCGTATATGGAACGTTTATTCAACTGCAGACCCAACTCCCGGGTGCATTTATGAATATCCGAACCTCTGAATCCCTGGTTTCGGGCAACCACGTTCAAGATGGCGACGGCATCATAATTCTTGCAGAATTCATCCAACTGGCGCGCATAACCGAGAGCGTCATTCAGTGAAATGGAAAACTTGAAGCGCCGGCCGAACACCTCAGCAAAACGCAAAATCATCTGTGAAAAATGATTGAGTTCGGACTCGGTAATCGGGCCCGAACGATCGGCCAACTGCACGGATACGCCGAAATCGGAAAACTGGGCGGATTCAGGTTGTTTTTCCAGATCGCGCCAGTTCTTGTCCGGGTGAGACAACCCGAAAATCCTGGACTGCTTCTTGATCTCAAACTCGAACTGCCGGTATATGCCCAGGGCCGTGTCCCTGTTGATCACATTGCTGCCTGGAATACGAGCGACCAGTTCGATGGGCAACTTGTCCTCGTCTTCTTGTTCCTGTTCCTGGTGACTTGAATCCCCTGTAAAAAGTTCTTCCTGCTGTCCCGCCGGGTGCACCCCGATGTTTAACCCTTCTTCCACCATCGGTTCCGTCTCCGCTCCTGTATTTGTTTCCGATTGGAATTTGGGCTCGTGCCGCAGTCTTGAGTCCGGCGACAGTACAGGCTGCCTGTCAAAGACTTTAGATCTGGGGCTTTTCCTGGGGTGAAGCAGTGAATCCCCGGCCTCGACACCCTCCCGGGATTCCAGTTTATCCCCCTGACCGGACTTGTAGCGGTCGTAGGAAACAACCAGCACCACGACAAAAACGATGATGCCCGCGATCAGTATTGCTGTCTGGAGTCCTATCATTGGGCCGCCATTTTCACCGCTTCTTCCACATCCACTGAAACCAGCCGGGATACTCCCGGCTCCATCATCGTAACTCCAATGAGAATATTGGCGCACTCCATGGTGATCTTGTTGTGGGTTATGAAAATCAGCTGAGTGCGATCGGACAGGGTTTTAAGAATTTCCGTGTAACGTTCCACATTGGTATCGTCCAGCGGGGCATCGACCTCGTCCAGAACACAAAACGGCGCTGGATTGAGATCGAAAAACGAAAACAGCAGGGCTACCGCGGTCAAAGCTTTCTCCCCCCCCGACAACAGATGTATGGTACTGTTTCTTTTCCCGGGTGGGCGCGCCATGACGGCTACACCGGTATCCAGCAGGTCGCTGCCGGTAAGTTCAAGATACGCACTCCCGCCGCCGAACAGTTTCGGGAAGAATTGCTGAAACCGGTCATTGAGATTATCAAATGTCTCCCTGAACCTGTCCCGGGTTTCAGCATCGATCTTCTGAATCACCGACTCCAGCGTGGCAAGGGCTTCGGACAAGTCCTCATTCTGTTTGTCCAGGTAGGTTTTGCGTTCCGCTTGTTCTTCGTACTCCTCGATAGCCACCAGGTTCACCGGGCCTATACGTTCGATATTTTTGGTAATCCTGTCCATGGATTCCTGCCACACTATTTCGTCCGCGTCATCGGGCATTTCCTGTAACAGTGCGCTGGTTTCGTATTCAGCCCCAATCACCTGCTCTTCAACCGTATCCCGCCGCACAATTATTTCCTGCCTGGATATCCGGCCAGTTTCCATCTCGGCACGAATTTCCTGGGCGCCTTGCTCATGAGCCACCCGGTTTTGTTCGGCGCCCCTCACCGACTCATCGAGTTTTTCCACTTCAGTTCGAGTTCCCGCTAAACGCGACTCTACCTGCATTCTTTGATCCAGACGCCCCTTGAGTCGTGTTTCCAGTTCTTCATCATTTTCCTGCTCCGGAGTCAGTGCCGCCTGCAGTTGATGCCGTCGTTCGGTAATGCCGGAAAACTGGTTTTTCAGCCGATCTATATTTTCCGTTACGGCAGATATTTCTGTCTCAATTCGCTTGAATTCCGTTTGTACGACATGCAGTGCCTCCCGTGCCTCTATGGCGGTGGCGTTGATGTCCTGCAGATTGGTTTTCAAATCATCACGGCGCGCAGTGAGTTCATCCCGCTTTTGCGCGAAATCCCGGGTAGCTGATTCAGCGTCCTTGAGAATAACTTGTGCTTTTTCGATAGCCTGCAGCGTCTGCTGAATATGGATCCGCAACTCCTGCAGATCCGACTGCATTTGTTCACGCCGGGCGTTCAGTTCCAGCGCCCGGGCTTCGACCCGGCCCAGTCGATTGTGGACTTGCGCACGATGTTCCGTTTCATGGCTAAGCACACGGCGCCGTTCGCCGAGATCCTCTTCGAGCGCAAACAGATTCTGTTGTTCGGCCTCGGTGCTTCTTTTCAATTCACTCAGGCCAGACCCGGACTGTTCAAGCTCTGCAGCCAGTCGCGCAATTTCCTTTGCCCTGACCAGTACACCTGCACCAGAATCCCCACTGTTATTCAGGGCAAGCCAGTTTTTCCCAATCCACAAGCCTTCGCGGGTCACTACGGACTGGTGGAACTCAAGTGTCTGCCGTTTTGCCATAGCGGAATCGAAATCGTCCGCTATGAAGACATCTGCCAGCCAGTCGCTGAGGTCGATGGAAGCGGAGGCTACCTTCCCTGATAATCCGGGTGTACTTGATGATCCTGTTTCCGAAGATGACCCTGCTCCCGGGGATGACCGTTCAACCAGAAACAAATCGGCAGCCACTGCCTCTGCATTGGGCACCTTAGCCAGGGACTCGACGCATAACGCACCGGCACGTACACCCAGCACGCGATCGACTGCCCGTTCCCAACCGGATGCCACCACCATTTCCCCGGACAGGCGCGGCACTTCACTGAGGCCGGTATCTCTTAACCACTGCCCCAGTTCCTCATCGTGCTCGCCCATTGCGGCGGATTGCAATTCTCGCAGCGAAGTCAGTTTGGCTGAAATCCCGTGGTAACGATCCTTTGCCTCATCCGCTTGTTCGGTAAAGTCCTCGATGATTTTGCGCGTATCATCTATTTTTCGGTCGAGTTCATCAACCTGCCTCCCCGTCTGCTCGCACAACTCATCGTGATCCCTCGCCTCCTTCCGTAAACGCTTCAGACCTTCCTCGTCCACCTGGGATTGCAGATTTTCAAGCCCCTGCTCCAGGCGCTGTTCCCGTTCCCGCATGTTGCTCATCTGCGCCTGATTTTCTGTAATGCGGGATTTCTGTACCTGTTTTTCCTGCTCGGGTCTGGCCGCTTCATTGCTGAAACCTTCCCAGTGAGTCTGCCATTCGTTGAATAACCGCTCGGCATCGGCTTGTTCCGCCAACACCGAGTCCAGATGTAGCCTGGCGGTTTCCTGCTGCTCTGCTAAATCCTGATGTTTCTGTTGAATGTCCAGCAGCCGGCGGCCATCGATTTCGAGTTGACTCGATGTCTCCCGCCAGGATTGCTCCACCCGGCTCAACTCCTGTCGTTGTTGCTCCCTGGTCTGACGGACGTACTCGATTTCCTGTTCGGCACTGGCGATTTCACCGCTTACACCGTAAAACTCGGCCTGGATCGTGTGGAACCGCTCGTTGACTTCGCCTTGTCTGCTGCGCAGGTGTTCGATTTCACTCTCATCCCCCCGTTGCTCCGCCAGTTTCGAGTCCAGTGTGGTCTGCAAACTGGCCAGGCTCCTATCTTTTTCACCCACCTCTTTTTCCAGGCTTCGCCAGCGCAGGCTGAGCAATTGCGCTCCAGTCAGGCGCTCTTCGGCCTTGAGAGATTTATAGCGTTCGGCCGCCCCCGATTGTCTCTTCAGCCGCCGTAACTGCGTTTCCAGTTCACCGCGAATATCGGCCACCCGATCCAGGTTTTCCTTTGTATGGCGAATCCTGTTTTCGGTTTCCCTGCGGCGTTCCTTGTATTTTGAGACGCCGGCCGCCTCCTCGATCAGGATCCGCAGTTCTTCAGGTTTGGCTTCGATCACCCTGCTGACCATGCCCTGTTCAATGATTGAATACGAGCGCGGCCCAAGGCCCGTGCCAAGAAATATATCGGTGATGTCGCGACGCCGGCAGCGGGTCTTGTTGATGAAGTAATTCGATTGCCCGTCACGGGAAAGCTCCCGTCGGATTGCGATCTCGTTATAGCTGGCGTAAGGCCCGGGGGCCGCGCCTTCGCTATTGTCGAAGACCAGTTCCACCGCGGCTTTACCCACGGGTTTGCGGGCGCTGGAGCCGTTGAATATCACGTCCGCCATGCTGTCGCCCCGCAGTGTCTTGGCGGACGACTCACCCATGACCCAGCGTACGGCGTCTATGACATTGGATTTTCCGCACCCGTTCGGCCCAACCACACCGATGATGCGGGCCGGCACGGAAACCGTGGTCGGATCAACAAAGGATTTGAACCCCGCAAGCTTGATATGTTTAAGATGCATTGGCCCGATCAATCATAATTCTGCGCAAAGATCGCACAGTATATTCATTTCAGGAGGAACAACCGAAGACAGCGGCGTATCAGTGATCATGGCAATCAATAATCATGGCGTTATCTTGTGG
>CAXMTM010000302.1:0-6751 GCA_964196385.1 Arenicellales bacterium | reverse complement strand
GCCATCAATCTGCAAAGAACCGGACGACTGGGTACTTACGCTTCTTCCGAGGGGCAGGAAGCGTCCATGATCGGTATCGGCCGGGCCATGGGGCCGGAGGACGTGCTGTTCCCGACCTACAGGGAGCACGGTATCTACCTTGCGCACGGCGTCACCATGACGGAGATCCTGGTGTACTGGGGCGGCAACGAGAGCGGCATGAACTTCGCGAACGCCCAGGATGATTTCCCGGTGTCCATCCCCATCGCCACCCAGGTCACCCACGCCGCCGGCGCGGCGTTCGCTTTCAAATACCGTAAACAACAGCGGGCCGCGGTCCCGGTGTGCGGGGACGGAGCGACCTCGAAAGGAGATTTTTACGAGGGGCTCAACGCGGCAGGGGTATGGAACCTGCCCTGCGTATTTGCGGTCATCAACAATCAGTGGGCGATCTCTTTGCCTCGCTCAAAGCAGAGCGCATGCGAAACCATGGCGCAAAAAGCAATCGCAGCCGGTATACCCGGAGAGCAGGTCGATGGCAACGATGTAGTCGCGGTCTACGACCGATTTTCCAAAGCGCTGGACAAAGCGCGCAGCGGCGGCGGTCCCACGCTGATCGAGCCGCTGACTTATCGCATGCGCGATCACACCACTGCCGATGATGCCCGGCGGTACCGGAGTGATGAGGAACTGAATCAGCACAAGGCACTCGATCCAATCAAACGTCTGAAGACTTATCTGCTTGCGCAGAATGCCTGGAGCGAGCAGCAGGATCAGGCACTCATGGTCGAGATCCAGGCTGCCATAGAGGTCTCTGTAAAAGAATATCTCGACACGCCGCCGCGGGAACCGCACACCATTTTCGATTGTTTGTACGAAACCCTGCCCAGGGCTTATGCCGGGCAGGCGGACAGCCTGCGGGCGCTGGGAGAGACCAACAATGGCTGAGCTGACCCTCCTCGACGCCGTGAACCGGGCGCTGGCTCATGAACTGGCGGCGGATGAAAATGTGGTTCTGCTGGGCGAAGATATCGGTCTCAACGGCGGTGTGTTCAGAGCCACCGATGGCCTGCAGGATCGCTTCGGTGCCGGGCGGGTGGTGGACACGCCACTGGCCGAGTCGTTGATCGCGGGCATGACCATCGGCATGGCGGCGCAGGGCCTGAGGCCGGTAGCGGAGATCCAGTTCATGGGTTTCATCTATCCCGCCCTGGACCAGATTATCAATCACGCGTCGCGTTTGCGTACGCGTACCCGGGGAAGACTCAGTTGCCCCATGGTGCTGAGGGCGCCATTTGGCGGGGGCATACACGCGCCGGAACATCACTCGGAGAGTACCGAGTCCATGTTTGCGCACATTCCCGGCTTGCGGGTGGTCATCCCCTCTTCCCCCGCCCGGGCATACGGTTTGTTGCTGGCATCCATTCGTGACCCGGATCCGGTGATATTTCTCGAACCCAAGCGGGTGTACCGAATGCTCAAGCAGGAGGTCGTGGACGACGGCGAAGCACTGCCGCTGGATGTCTGTTTCACCGTACGACCGGGCGGCGACATAACCCTGGTATCGTGGGGGGCCATGATGCACGAAACACTGCAAGCCGCGGAGCGGATGGAGGGCGAGGGCATAGACTGCGAGGTCATAGACGTGGCGACCATAAAACCCCTGGATATGGAAACCATCCTGGAATCCGTCCAGCGCACGGGCCGCTGCGTTATCATCCATGAAGCTGTACGAACGGCGGGGTTTGGCGCGGAGATCGCCGCCAACCTCGCCGAAGACGGTTTGATGAGTTTGTTCGCGCCTGTTGTGCGCGTAACCGGCTACGATACGGTCATGCCGCTGCATCAGCTGGAACATGTTTACATGCCGGGCACGGACCGCATCTGTGCCGCCGTGCGACAGACCATGGCGTATACATAGGAGCCTGTCCTAGTGCCTATCGTGATCTTCAACCTGCCCGATCTTGGCGAAGGATTGCCTGACGCGGAGATTGTGGAGTGGCATGCAAAAGACGGCGACCCGATAAAACAGGGCGACCTGCTGGTGTCGGTGGAGACCGATAAAGCGGTGGTCGAAGTGCCGAGCCCGCATAGCGGCACGCTGGTAAAAGCATACGGCCGGCCGGGAGACATACTGAAAGTCGGCACCGCGCTTGCCGAGTTCGAAACTGAGGGGGCCGCTGCTGAACCGAGCGTTGTTCCCGGCGACGGGGGTAACGTAGAGGACGCGGGCACCGTGGTTGGCCGGGTGGAGACGAAAAGCACGACGGTGCGGGAACCCTCCGCGGCAGTGAGCCCGGAGGCGTCGGAGGTGAGAGCCACACCTGCGGTGCGCGCTCTGGCCAAGCGCCTGAATGTAGACCTGTCTGTAGTGAAACCCAGCGGCCCGGGCGGCGTGGTGGCGGCGGACGATGTGAAGCGGGTAGCCAACGTGCTGGCAGATCTCGGTCCCATTGAGCCGTTGCGCGGCGTGCGCCGGGCCATGGCGCGCATCATGGTTCTGGCCCATGAACAAGTTGTGCCGGTAACCATCCACGACGACGCGGACATCGATCACTGGAGCGGGCACGACGACATCAGCCTGCGGCTTATCCGGGCCATTGTGGCGGGGAATCATGCGCAGCCCGGGCTGAACGCCTGGTACGACGCCCAGACGGTAGGCCGGCGCGTGCTCGCTAACATCGATCTCGGCATCGCTGTCGATACCGCGGATGGATTACTTGTGCCGGTATTGAAAAATGTCGGCGCGTTTACTGCCGACGATCTGCGCCGTGAACTCGAAAGCCTCAAGGCCGCCGTCAAGTCCCGGACTATTCCACTGCAGGCCCTGCGCGGGGCAACGTTCACCCTGAGTAACTTCGGTACGCTGGCCGGGAAGTACGCAACGCCCATCGTGGTGCCGCCGGCGGTCGCCATCCTGGGCAGTGGATCCACGCGCGAGGCGGTTGTGCCCTGGCGGGGAGAGCCGGTTGTTCACAAGATCATCCCGCTGTCGCTGACCTTCGATCACCGCTGTATAACCGGTGGTGAGGCTGCGCGCTTTCTGCATGCGGTCATAGACGATCTGCAAAAACCGGCAAAAGAATGAACGGGCTAAGGCTAAAGGCACCGGCGTGGTATATTGCCTCTATATAAACATGCCGAGTACAACGCAATGATTGTAGAGCAGATTTGGACCGGAAACAGTTGGCGTAATTTCAATTACCTCATCGCCTGCCGTGAAACCGGCGACGCTCTGGCGGTGGATCCGCTGGATTATAAAAAGTGTCTGGGGGTTGCAAAAGAGAAAGGGTGGAACATCACACAAATCGTCAACACCCACGAACATCACGATCACATTGGCGGCAATGATGCGCTGATCAAGGCCACCGGGGCAAAGCTGCTGGCCCATCAAAATGCCCGCAACACTATCCCGGGTATAGATGTTGGTCTGAAGCCCGGGGACATCATCAAGGTGGGCCACACGGTGGAGCTGGAAGCGATGGATACGCCCGGCCACACCATGAGCCACGTCTGCCTTCTTTCCCACACCGAAGAGCCTTCTCTGTTCAGCGGTGACACACTGTTCAATGCCGGGGCGGGCAACTGCCATGGCGGCGGGCACCCGGAACACCTGTACGAGACCTTTCACCAGCAACTCGAACGGTTGCAGGACAATACCTGGATCTACCCGGGGCACGATTACATCGTGAACAACCTGGAATTCACCCTGGATCGGGAACCCGGCAATGAGGAAGCCCAGGGGCTGCTGGCCCAGGTTCAGAATCAGGACCCCGACCGGGCGCTGGTCACCAATCTGGTTCTGGAGAAGCAGGTGAACTCCTTTTTCAGGCTGCGCAACCCGACCATAATAAGGAAATTGCAGGAGCAGTTCCCGGATCTGCCTGAGGATCCGGATCCCATGAGCGTATTTCTGAAACTCAGGGAACTGAGAAATACCTGGTAAAGGGCCCATTCCGGGTCTCGCCTCGAACAGCCCCGGGTTTTGAAGCCAGGCCTGCTTCGATGCAGGCTCCGGTACAGTGGCCCGTTGATTACACTTTGTTAATGATGCGTGCGTAGCTACTCTCTTCTTTATCAGTAAAATACCCTGCCGATTTTCAACGGCATTTCTATCCTATGGATCAGCAGCAAACCGTTCTGGAATTAAAAGAGCACGTATCCCGGTACATCCTGGGCCAACCGGTGCTGGTGGACCGCATGCTCATCGCATTGCTGGCGGATGGGCACCTGCTGGTGGAAGGGGCGCCGGGACTGGCCAAAACCAGGGCAATCAAGGTCCTGAGCGAGGGCGTCGAGGGCGATTTCCACAGGGTCCAGTTTACGCCTGATTTGTTGCCCGCGGATTTGACCGGGACCGATATTTTCAGACCGGAGGACGGCAGTTTCGTGTTTCAGCCCGGCCCGCTGTTCCACAATCTGGTTCTAGCCGACGAAATCAATCGGGCTCCGGCCAAGGTGCAATCGGCGCTGCTGGAAGCCATGGCGGAGCGTCAGATCACCGTCGGCAAGCACACCCATGTGTTGCCGGAATTGTTCATGGTGATGGCCACGCAGAACCCGATCGAACAGGAGGGGACCTATCCGTTGCCGGAGGCGCAACTCGACCGGTTTCTCCTGTATGTAAAGATCGGATATCCCGACAGCCGTACCGAGTCGCAGATTCTCCACCTGACACGTGCCGAAGCCACAAAGCGGACCCCCGCCTCAGCTCCGCCGGTGCAAACCCTCAGTCAGAAGGATTTATTTTTGGCGCGCCAGGAAGTTCTTGGTCTGTACATGACCGAGCCCCTGGAACAATACCTGGTTCAGCTGGTGCTGGCGACACGCGACCCCGGGCCTTATTCACAAAGCCTGGCAAAATGGGTCCAGTACGGAGCAAGCCCGCGAGCGACCATTGCGCTGGACCGGTGCGCCCGTGCCCATGCCTGGCTGTCGGGGCGGGACTACGTCACACCGGAGGATGTTCAGACCATTGCCTATGATGTCTTGCGGCATCGCGTTCTGCTCAACTATGAAGCCGAGGCGGAAGGCGTCACCTCCGATGATTTCATCCGGGAGTTGATCCAGGTGATCGCCGTTCCGTGAACGACCCGGTATCCGTATCCATCGCCAGTCTGGTGGCTTTGCGGCGGGCGGGGGAGAATCTGGCCCTGCCCTTCGTGCGCATCAAGGCGAGACAGTCCGGCACCTACCTGTCCCGCCACAAGGGTCGCGGCATGGAGTTCGAAGAGCACCGGCTTTATCAAGCCGGGGACGACATCCGCAATATCGACTGGCGGGTGACGGCGCGCACCGGCAGTGCACACACAAAAATTTTCAGAGAGGAACGGGAGCGCCCGGTTCTGTTTTGTGTCGACTACCGGCGGCCGATGTTTTTTGCGACCCGTGGGGTTTTCAAATCGGTCATGGCGGCAAGGACCGCGGCAGTGCTGGCCTGGAGCAGCGCTCACCACGGCGATCGCGTAGGTGGGCTGATATTTTCCGAGACCCATCACCAGGAACTGAGGCCGCAGCGCGGCAGTGCCGCAGTGCTGAAATTGATCCAGGCGCTGGTACAGGCCGCCGCTGCAGATCGTCCGCTGCGCTCCATGGTGGAGTTGGATCAGCCCATGGCCCGACTGCGCCGCGTCGCGCGCCCTGGAAGCCAGGTTTGTATCATCAGCGATTTTCGCGGATGGAATGACCGGGCCGAATCCCACCTGATTCAGATCGCCAGACACAATAGCGTGTGGTTGTTGTTTCTGGTCGACCCGGTGGAAATGGCTCTGCCGCCGGCCGGCGTCTATAAAATCCCCGACGGCGCCCGGGATTCCTTCATCAATACGCGGGGTCGATCCGTGCAGGAAAAGTACTCGGCACATTTCCATGCCCGGCACGACCGCCTCGAGACTCTGTGCCGCCAATTCGCCATGTCTTTGATCTCCCTGACTACACAAAGCGATCTTCTGGAAGTACTGCGCAATGAGATTGTCGCCCGCAGAGCGGCATGAACAACTTCGAACAACTTCCTCTCAAAGATATTCATCTGCCGGACCCGGTGTCGTGGTGGCCATTGGCCGTGGGTTGGTGGTTGGTAATTTTACTCGGTGTATTGGCGACGGCCGGGTTCTTGTGGTGGTTCAGGGCGAGTGCGCCAAAGCGCCGCCGGGGTAAACTTCGGAAAATCGCCCGGGAGGAACTGAGCCGGCTGGAGGCGGAGTACAAGGTCAGCAACGACGCCGGCAGGTTGCTGCAGGATATCTCTATCCTCATTCGCCGGCTGGCCATGAGTTTGTCTCCGCGGGGGCAGGTTGCCGGGCTTTGCGGCCAGGACTGGGCCGACTGGCTGCGGCGCCAGGGCCTGGACGAGCAATCACTGGCCTTGCTGCTGGAGGGCCCGTACACCCGTGAGGCGCCATCCGATGTCACAAGGTTGACGGGGCATTGCCGGCAAATGCTGCGCAAGGCCGGCGCCATGGAGCACGCCGCTTGATCCGGTTCCAGTGGCTGTGGGTGTTTCTCCTGTTGCCGATGCCCTTGCTGGTGCATTATCTGATGCCGCCCGAGACGGGTGATCGCGATGCCGCGTTGCGCGCTCCGTTCATGGCGGATTTTACGGACATCGCCGGGTCACGACCGGTCCGGTTCAATTCGACGTGGTCCGTTGTGTTCGCCGCCATGGCCTGGTTGCTGTTGGTGACCGCCGCGGCGAGACCGCAGTGGATCGGAGACCCGATCGAACTGCCGGCAAGCGGCCGCGACCTGATGCTGGCGGTGGATCTGTCAGGCT
>CAXMTM010000301.1:0-7563 GCA_964196385.1 Arenicellales bacterium | reverse complement strand
GACGCCATCGTGCAGTCCTGTGACGTGTATTTCTACACGCTCGCCAACAACCTGGGCATAGACAAGCTCCACGAATTCCTGACCCGCTTTGGGTTGGGTAAAAAAACCGGCATCGACCTGAATGGAGAACCCAGCGGCCTGGTGCCGTCCCAGGAATGGAAACGTGCAGCCCGCGGCCAGCCATGGTGGCCGGGGGAGACGGTAATAACCGGAATTGGACAGGGATATACCCTTGTTACGCCACTCCAACTGGCTATGGTTACAGCGACTCTGGCGAATCGCGGGGTGAGAATCAAACCCCGGCTGGTCAAAGCCTTCAGGGAAAGTGGCAGCACCAATATACAGGAATTGAAGCCGCAAACACTGGAGCAGGTGCCAATACGTAATCAAAAATTTTATGACATTGTCATTGGCGCCATGATAGACGTGGTACATGGAAAGCGGGGAACCGCCCGGCGCTCCGGGCTCGGGGCGGAGTACAGGTTTGCCGGCAAGACCGGCACTGCACAGGTCATTGGAATCAAGCAGGGTGCTGCATACAAGGAAGAAAATGTAGCCAGGCGGTTCAGGGATCACGCCCTGTTCGTCTCTTTTGCGCCGGCGAACGCTCCCAGGATTGCGGTAGCGGTTATTGCAGAAAATGGAGGAGGGGGCAGTCGTACCGCGGCACCCATAGCGCGTAAGATCATGGATTATTTTCTGATCGGACCGCCGCCGCCGCTGCCACCGGAAGAGGAGGGTCGGAAGGAAGACGATGCTGCGTAATGCCATACGGCACCTGGACCCGCCGTTAATCCTGTCATTTATCGTTTTGTCAGGCTTGAGCCTGGTAGTGCTGTACAGTTCTGGTGGGGAGGACATGGATTTGTTGACGAAACAAGGCATCAGGATCCTGATCGGGTTCGTGATCCTGTTCGTGGTAGCCCAACTTCCGCCGCAGACGTTTCAGCGCTGGGCTCCCTATATATTTTCCATTGGTCTGATCCTGCTGAGCCTGGTTCTGCTGGTGGGGATAGTCGGAAAAGGAGCGCAGAGGTGGCTGGATCTGGGTTTGTTTCGTTTTCAACCGGCCGAGATCATGAAGCTCGGCGTACCCATGATGGTGGCGTGGGTGGTAACACGAAATCCGTTGCCGTTACGACTGCGCGAACTGGCTATAGCGGTTGCCATAGTCAGCGGGCCAACCGTGCTGGTGATACTGCAGCCCGACCTGGGAACGGCGTTGCTGATTGCGGCCGCCGGGGTCCTAGCGATCTTCCTGGCTGGAATAGGCTGGTGGTGGATCCTGGCACTGGCCGGAATGCTGGGCGCCGCCGGACCGTTGATGTGGACACTGCTGCATGACTACCAGCGCCAGCGCATACTGACCTTGTTCGACCCGTGGTCTGACCCTCTGGGCGCCGGGTATCACATCATCCAGTCCATCATTGCCGTCGGCTCCGGCGGGGTCCGCGGAAAGGGTTGGTTGAACGGCAGCCAATCGCAACTCGAGTTCATCCCCGAGCGCAGCACCGACTTTATTTTTGCCGTATTTTCCGAGGAATTCGGTTTTGTCGGCGCCGCACTGCTGATTGGCATTTATTTTTTTATAGTTGGGCGTGGTCTGTATATCTCGTTCAATGCCCAGGATACGTTTTCCAGACTGATTGGGGGTGCCCTGTCCCTGACATTTTTCTTCTACGTTTTCGTGAACATCGGGATGGTTTCGGGATCTTTGCCCGTAGTGGGTGTGCCACTGCCCCTGGTCAGCTATGGCGGGACATCCATGGTCACGTTGATGGCCGGGTTCGGGATGTTGATGAGCATACATACCCACAGAAAACTGATGCCGCAGTAGATATGGCCTGTTTGTGTTTCTCAGCAGGATCCCGGACGAGGTCTCGATTGCTTTCAGGGTTATTTATTGCCTGCGCCTGGCTGTCGTCGACACCCGCTTTCGCTCTGCAACTGGCCGAACACGACAAGATCAGGGCCTTGATCGATGAAATGGTTGCGGAACATGGATACGACGCCGGCTATCTCCAGAGCCTGTTTGCAAGGGTCGATTTACAGCCTGAAGTTATTGTGGCAATCACTCGGCCAGCCGAACGGTTACCCTGGTACAGGTACAAGAAAATATTCCTGAATGAAGCCCGAATTGAGAACGGCATTGATTTCTGGACCAGGTACAAGTCGGTCCTGAGACGGGCCGAACTGGAGTTTGGTGTTCCTGCCGCCATCATCGTGGCCATAATCGGTGTTGAAACCAATTACGGGAGAATGCCGGGTAAATATTCCGTTATTGAGTCATTGACCACGCTGTCCCTGCAATATCCGCAACGCAGCGGGTTTTTCACATCTGAACTCAAAAATTTTCTATTGCTGGCCAGGGATGAACAACTCCCGCCGTTGACCGTTAAAGGATCGTACGCCGGCGCCATCGGAATCCCGCAATTCATACCGAGCAGTTATAGCGCCTACTCCGTTGATTTCAGTCAAAACGGCGCGCGGGATCTGGTACTGGAAGTCGAGGATGCCATTGGTAGTGTTGCCAATTATCTTCATGTGCATAACTGGGTTGAAAACGGTCCCATAGCAAGCGATGTCGACGTTAGCGGCGCCCACGTCGATGAATTGATCGCGACCGGGCTATCTACGGCATCATCCGTGGAGGCGTTGACTCGGGCAGGTGTCAAGGTCGAAGGAAATTATCCTGGTGCAACCCGGGTAAACCTGATCAGGCTCCACCAGGATGAGCAGAGCTACCAGTACAGGGCCGTATTCGATAATTTTTATGTGATCACCCGGTACAATACCAGCGTGTTGTATGCCATGGCAGTGCGCGAACTGGGTCTGGCGATCGCCAGAAAAATGAGAAACTGGCGAATGAATACCGGGGTCGGCGGCTGAGGTGTGCACCAGCCCATTCCGTGCCACCACCCGCGCCATCGTCCTCGTTATTGTCGTTGCGCTTGCCGGCTGTGGTTCCAGGGGAGGTTATTACAAGGATGACGGGCCGCCGCGTGGTATCAGTAAATCCGACATCGAAAGGATCCCTGACGCAGTACCGAAGCTCGAGCCGTTGAGCGAAACCGGGAACAGGCCTTATACAGCGCTCGGCAAAAAATACTATCCCATGAAAAGTGCACACGGATACAAACAGAAAGGAGTAGCCTCGTGGTACGGTAAAAAATTTCATGGCGCCAGAACTTCGAGTGGTGAGAAGTACGACATGTTTGCAATGACGGCGGCACACAGGACGTTGCCGCTTCCAACCTATGTTAAGGTGCGCAGTCTCAAGAACGGAAAGTCGGTGATTGTGAAAGTGAATGATCGAGGCCCGTTTTTACATAACCGCGTCATCGATCTGTCCTATGCGGCTGCTTATAAACTTGGGGTCGTTGCCACCGGTACCGGTCTGGTTGAGGTCACTGCCGTGACGCCGTTGAGCGCACAGCAACAGGCCAGCTACCCCGTCCAGGTGCCGCTGAGTACACGCAGGGTATCCGGCCCGAGGCTTTATATTCAGTACGGAGCGTTCACGGTGAAATCGAACGCACAGGATTTGCAGCGTCGCTTATCAGTACACGGGTTCGATACGTTCATAGAGCACGGCGCCAACAACGGGGGCGATATATATCGCGTTCGGACCGGACCTTACAGCCAGGTGGGAGAGATCGATCAGATCACCTCAAGGTCAAGGCGGTCCGGGTATGAAACCAAACTAATTATCGAATAAACAGGAGTCAATGTGAAAGTGAAGGCGTGTTACCTGCTGTTGATTTTGGGTTTTTTTCCGGGCACGGCCGCGCTCGCCGCTGATATCCCGGAATCGGTAAAAAGTACTCTTCCGCCACCGACGCTGACCGCGAAAACCTGGATATTGATGGACCACAACACAGGCTGGGTGCTGGCGTCGAAGGATGCGGATGCACGCATTGAAACGGCGAGCCTGAGCAAGATAATGACCACATACGTTGTGTTCAAGGAGCTGCAAAGTGGCAACATCAAGCTCAGCGACCCCGTGCATATCAGTAAAAAAGCATGGAAAACAGGGGGTTCGCGGATGTTCATCGAAGTAGATACCAAGGTTTTGGTGGAAGATCTGCTCAAGGGGGTCATCGTACAATCCGGCAATGACGCCTCGGTGGCCCTGGCCGAGTACGTCGCC
The DNA here is from genome assembly GCA_964196385.1 of Arenicellales bacterium. Taxonomy (GTDB): domain Bacteria; phylum Pseudomonadota; class Gammaproteobacteria; order Arenicellales; family JAANXG01; genus JAHEKE01. The sequence continues at coordinate 3,413 of CAXMTM010000301.1, read as the reverse complement.
GGTTCTGAAGATGCGTTTGCCGGCAGGATGAACGAGTACGCAACGAAGCTCGGTATGAATAATTCCCATTTCACCAATGCCCCCGGGCTGCCGGATCCGGATCACTACAGCTCGGCTCACGATCTGTCAATCGTAACCGCCGCCATGATCAGGGAATTCCCGGAATTCTATAAGTGGTACTCGCAAAGAGAATATACATACAACAACATCACCCAGCACAACCGCAACCTGCTGTTGAACCGTGACCCCACGGCAGACGGTGTCAAGACCGGTTACACCAGAGTCGCGGGATATGGTCTGATCGGCTCAGCGCTGCGTGACGGTATGCGACTCATTGCTGTAGTCACCGGGACATCCGGCAGGACCAGCCGTGCCAGGGAAGTCCAGGCATTGTTGAACTATGGTTTTTCCAGCTATAAATCACTGCAACTCGCTGAAGGCGGTACGCCGATCGCAAAAATCAAGGTGTTCAAGGGAGATCAGAAACTGGTCGGCATCGGAGTTTTCGACTCGTTGTATTTTATCGCGCCACGCAACAACAATATCCAGATCAAATCCAGGATAATCGCACCGTCATCGATTATTGCACCGGTGTCTGCCGGCAAGAAACTCGCCAGCCTGGATGTCATGTTGGGAGATCAGCGATTGATGCAGTATCCGTTATGGGCGATACACCCGGTTGGAGAGGGTGAGTGGTGGGAACAGGCGCTCGATTCAGTTCTGCTATGGTTCGAATGAATCGGTGGTGAACCAGTGGTGAGCCAGTGATGAGCCAGGGACCGAATGGCGGCGGGAATGGTCGGAACGGCGCCTCGGATTACGATCCGTTTGACGCTCTGGACTATCCCTGCCGGTTCGAGATCAAGGCGATGGGGCGTTCCGACAACCGCTTCAGCGCACTGGTGCAGAATATCGTAACCAGACATGTCGGCGAGGAAGATTTTCTGAACAGCCAGGCACGTCCGAGCCGACACGGTAAATACGTATCCATCACCTGCATTATCCGGGCCAGCAACAAGGCGCAGATCCGGGCAATTTACGCTGATCTTGCCGATTGCCAGGAAGTGTTGATGACGCTATAGATTTAACCTCCGCTACCGTGTCAGAAATCATTTTTCGTGATTTGGGATTGTGCGAGTATCTGCCCACCTGGGAGCGGATGAAGGCTTATACCGGCAACCGGGGTGTCGATTCCCCGGATGAGATCTGGCTGCTTCAGCACGCCCCGGTATTCACCCAGGGCCAAAGCTGTTCCGATGTACCGCTGGGCCACGAGGATATCCCGGTGGTCCACAGTGACAGGGGCGGACAGATCACCTACCACGGACCCGGACAACTCATCGTATACCCCCTGATCGACCTCAGACGGCGGGGCATTGGTGTCAAACCCATGGTCCGCCTGCTCGAGCAGTGTGTCATCGACTACCTCGCAAACGCCTCGGTAGCGGGTGAACGCATGGCGGGCGCAGCCGGCGTCTACGTGGACGGAAAAAAGATAGCCGCGCTGGGCCTTCGGGTGCGTCGCGGCGGGTGCTACCACGGACTGAGTTTTAACGTCGATATGGACCTGTCCCCCTTTTCATCGATCGACCCTTGCGGTTACCGGGATTTGGAAGTCACCCAGTTGAAGGATCTGGGTGTGTCCCTGACCCTGGCGCAGGTTCAGGAAGATCTGGGCCGGCGAATCAAGCAGGAACTGAAAAAATAGGGGACAGACCCCTATTTCGGTTTTATCTAAATAGGGGTCTGTCCTCTATTTTTCTGCATGACCGCTGCGGTCAATCGAGCGCGGACAGTTCGTGGTCCAGTTCGGCCAGGCGTTGCGGTGTGCCCACATCCACCCAGCGTCCCTGATAATGCTCCCCGGTCACCTGCTTGTTCAGCATAGCTTTCCTTAGAACCGGCGCCAGCGGAATCCGGCCGGGTTCCAGATCTTTGAAAAGGGCGGGCCGATATACTCCAATACCGCTGAAAGTGAGCGCCGTCCCCGGCATCACTGTTACCCGTTCATTGACGCAGTCTCCATGCAGGGTGAAATCACCGTCAGGGTTGTGAGCGGGGTTGTCTACAAGCACGATGTGCGCCAGACCGGAAATTTCAGAGGGCAGCCGCTCAAATGGGTAGTCGCACCAGATATCACCGTTGACCACGGTAAACGGTTCGCAGTTGAGTAAATGCAGTGCATTTGCTATGCCGCCGGCGGTTTCCAGTGCACCTTCGGGTTCGGCGGAATACGTGAGCCGAACCCCATATGCGGCGCCGTTTCCAAGTGTGGACACGATCTGCTGTCCCAAATGAGCGTGATTGATAACGATATTTACGATTCCGGCGGCTGCCAGGGCATATAAGTGGTATTCGATGAGCCGGAATTTTCCTGCCTGTAGCAACGGCTTGGGTGTGGAATCGGTAAGCGGCCGCAGACGCTCTCCACGTCCGGCTGCCAGGATCAGAGCGTGCATGGCGGAGGCCGCAACTCTTGTAACAGTTCTCCGAACGCGTGCAGGTTTGCGTAATCCTGGCAAACCGTCATTGCGTACTTCCATACCAGCGGCAGATCGTTCAGATAGTCTGATTTTCCATCGCGGTGGTAAAGGCGTGCAAATATGCCCAGAACCTTGATGTGGCGCTGCAGGCTCATGTGGTCAAACCACCTGACGAACTGGTCCTCGTCGTCGCTGAAGAGCAGTCCCGACTGTCTGGCCAGGTTCTGATAACCAAGCGCCCATTCACGAACTTGCCCCGGTGGCCACTCGATGTAGCAGTCCCGTAACAAGGATACGAGATCATAGGTGATGGGCCCGGTGACCGCATCCTGGAAGTCCAGGATGCCGGGGTTGTTGTTCGCGGTCACCATCAGGTTTCGGGAATGATAGTCGCGGTGTACCCACACCTGGGGCTGTTCGAGCGCAGTTTCACACAGGATTCCAAACGTGTCCTCGATGACGTCGAGTTGCTCAGCGTGCAGTCGATACCCGAAATGCCTGTCTGCATACCACTTCGGGAACAACGCCATTTCTGACAGCAGCAGGGTCTTGTCATATCGGGGGAATGCGCCGGGATTGATCAATGTCCCGGTTTGCAACACGATCAGGGCGCCCAGGGCGTCTCCATACAGCCGGTCCACGTTGTGCTCGTTGAGGTGATCGAGGTAAGTGGTTTGGCCCAGATCGGAAATAAGTAAAAAACCCTGGTCGAGGTTTTGATCGATTATTTCCGGCACATTCAGGCCGATGTCCCTGAATCTTCGCGCCGTCTGGATATAAACCTCCATATTTTCGTGTTCCGGCGGCGCGTCCATGACAATATATGACTGGCCGTCGTGATCGAACCTGAAGTAGCGCCTGAAACTGGCATCCGCTGAGGCGGGCCGCAGATTCCGTGCGCCGGATTTAAAGCGCGCATTAATCCAACGG
>CAXMTM010000300.1:0-7356 GCA_964196385.1 Arenicellales bacterium | reverse complement strand
CAGCTGGCCAGGGAACTCAAGCTTCGTCCTGCGGTGTCACCGAAGGCCTGGCGATGAGTTCCCTGGCCAGCTGGAGGCTTCGATCGTGCATGGAGTCTAGGAGCCTGTCCGAGAATAGAAGCCGTAGCGAGGGGAAGTCATTTTGAGTCCATTTTTTCGATCATTTGAGGAGAATAGTTATTCATGTTTGACGAGAAGGAGCGGAAAAATGGGCCAAAAGGGCTTTTCCGCAGTAGGCTCTCTATTCTCGGACAGGCTCCCAGATCAGTCCGTACGCAGAAGTTCGTTGATGCCTACCTTGGCGCGGGTCTTCTCATCTACGCGTTTGACGATCACGGCGCAGTACAAGCTGTGACTGCCGTCCCTGGACGGCATGGATCCCGCAACCACTACCGATCCGGCGGGGACGCGGCCGTATATGATCTCGCCGCTTTCACGATCCAGAATTTTTGTGCTTTGGCCGATGAAAACGCCCATGGACAGCACCGCTCCTTCCTCTACTATTACGCCTTCCACTACTTCACTGCGGGCCCCGATGAAACAATTGTCCTCGATTATTGTAGGTCCCGCCTGGATGGGCTCCAGGACCCCGCCGATGCCGACACCGCCGGACAAATGCACGTTTTTGCCGATCTGCGCGCAGGATCCCACCGTGGCCCAGGTGTCCACCATGGTGCCCTCGTCTACAAAAGCGCCAATGTTGACATAACTGGGCATCAATACCACATTCGAACCGACGAATGATCCCTTTCTAACCGTCGCCGGCGGCACCACCCGAAAGCCATCGGCAACGAACCGGGCATCGTTGTAACTGGACAGCTTGAGCGGCACCTTGTCGTAATAATTGGTGTACGAACCAGCCACTACGGCATTGTTTTCGATACGGAAGTACAGCAGCACGGCTTTTTTCAGCCACTGATTGACCCGCCACGCCCCGTTCTGCTTTTCGGCCACGCGAGCCTGACCGGAATCGAGCAGTTCGATGGCATCGAGGACCGCTTTTTTTACTTCCGGGCTGACATTATCCGGGGTGATTTGGCCCCGGCTTTCGAAGGCTTGTTCGATGGTTTCTTCCAGTTTATTCATATTTTTCTCCTGATCGGTTTTCCGGGTTAAAGCCCGGATACGGCTTTTTCCTGTAATTTCGACTCACCGTGGTCGAGGGCATCATGGATGCGGCTGGACAGGCAGTTGCGGGTGTGGACATCATTGACCGGATTTCCATCCCGGTCGGTGATGATGAAAATATCCTCGGCCCTTTCGCCAAAAGTAGCGATTTTGGCGGTCACCAGTTTTACCTTGCAAACCCACAAGCACCTGGCTACCCGGTGCAACAGACCCGGCTGGTCCTGGGCGACCACTTCCATAACGGTATGTGCGCTCTGGGTTGAATCAAAACGAACCCCGGTTTCTATAGGGAACTGCTTCATGGTTCTGCTCAAGCGTCTTACCCTGGGCCGGGTTTCCACGTTCGAATTAAGGATCAGTTGCCTTAATTCACGCTGCAACCCGGGCAAGCCGCTGACCTCGTCCTGTTCGTCTGCCCCGGTCAATACTACGAAACTGTAGAGCGCAAATCCGGACAGTGTATTGTGGATCCTGGCGTCAGTAATGCTCAGATTCAGCCTTTCGAAAGCACCAGTGACCGTGGACATGAACGGTTCCGATTCCGCGGCGTAGATCAGAAACACGCAAGCCCCCAGATTCGCATCATCACGTATTGACACCAGTGGCAGGTCTATGGCCCTGGTGTCGGCGATGGCGTTGACGTGCCAGGCGAGATCCCTGGCGCTGTAGCGCAGGAAATAGTCCTTGCTCAGAGATGCCCAGAATTCCTGGATATTCTCGATGGACACATGATCGGTGTCGATGTATTTCTTCGCTTCGCTCTTGGCGTCATCGATCCGGTCCTCGATGCGGATGGGGTTACCTTTGCCGAGTCGCAGTGCGTGGGCAGCGACCACATACAGTTCTTCCAGCAATTTACCCTTCCACGCGTTCCACACCTGGGGGCTGGTGCCGCGAATATCCGCGACGGTGAGCAGGTACAGATTGTCGAGGTGTTCCTGGTCGCCAACCTTGTCGATGAAGCGCAGGATCACGTTTGGATCGGAGATGTCCTCTTTCTGGGCGGTACTCGACATCAGCAGGTGGTGCCTGACAAGCCACGATACGAAATGTGCGTCGTAGTCACTAAGATCATGTTGCTCGCAGAAGTCGAGTGCATCGACCTCGCCGAGTTTGGAATGGTCGCCCCCGCGGCCCTTGGCAATGTCGTGAAAAAGCCCTGCCAGATACAATCGTTCCGGTTTGATCTGTTTTGATGCGATATTACTGGCAAAAGGAAATTCCGATGCGAACTCGTCTATGAAAAAGCGTCTCAGGTTGCGCACCACGAACAACGAGTGTGCATCTACCGTATACACATGGAAAAGGTCGTGTTGCATCTGGCCGACTATGCCGCCAAAGGCGGGGATGTAAGCGCCGAGTACCCCATAAGCGTTCATGCGCCTCAGTACCAGGGTGATCCCGGCCGTCTGACGCAATATTGTCATAAACAGTTTTTTATTCTCTCTGTCTTCCCTGAATGACTGGTTTATTCTGTCTGTGTTGGCGCGCAACCGGCGGATCGTGCCCGCCCGGATGCCTTTGGTTTCCGGGTGCCGCATTAAATGAAAGAAGGTCTCGAGGATAGCTCGGGGGTGGTGTTCGAATAAATGTTCGTCAACCGTTTCAAGATAGCCGTTATGGATCCGGAAACGGTCATTCAGCTTTTTTACACCCTTTACCTTGACCGGTGAATTTTCTTCTTCGTAGTGCTGGAGCAGTATCTCGTTGAGCAGGCGCAGTTCCTTGACTGTTCGATAGTAACGCTTCATCAGTTGTTCGACGGCCAGATTTGCACCGTGGTCTTCATAACCCAGTTCACCCGCCAGTGTCCGCTGGTATTCGAACAGCAGGCGGTCCTCACAACGTTTTGCCCCATAGTGGAGTCCGTTGCGAAGTTTCCACAAAAAATTTCGTCCCCTTATAAGTGCCCTGTATTCCTCTTCATTCAGAAAATTGATGTTTATGAGACCGCGCAGATCCTTGACCCGGTAGCGGCGTTGCACGACCCAACTGATGGTTTGCAGATCACGTAAGCCCCCGGGCCCTTCCTTGATGTTTGGCTCAAGGTTATAGGCGGTTTCGTTATATTTCCTGTAACGGGCATTCTGCTCCGCCAGCTTTGCCTGATAGAATTCCTGCGGCTGCCAGATTTCTGCCGGCCCGGTTCGGCGGCGCATTTCCGGCAACAGATCCGGGTTGCCCTCAAGTTGCCGGGCCTCCATCAGGTTGGTTACGATGGTGATGTCATTTTCCGCCGCTTTTGCACAGTCCCGAATGGAACGGACGCTGTGGCCAACCTCGAGTCCGATATCCCATAAGAAGCTCAACAAGGCCTCGCTAAATGGGCTGATTTCCGGGTACTCCTCTGTATGCAGCAATATGAGCAGATCAATATCGGAATAGGGATGCAGTTCACCCCGGCCATAACCGCCGACGGCAATGAGAGCCATGTCGACGGTTGGTTTGAGCAAGTCAGTGAAGTGGTGCCAGGCGAAATGAAGTAATTGATCGACCAGCCAGGCATGGTGCCGAACAATATCCTGGGAGGAGGCGCCGCGGTGATGAAATTCCTTGAGGCCGTTGCGTCCGCTAACGAGAGTCTCACGAAAAAGCGATAGCGGATCGTTGCTACTGTCTAGTCGGGCCTTGAAACGCTTGTGACTGATCAGCTTGTTGCGCGAGAAATACACGGCTTTGCCAACCCGGAGTATTCTACGTGGTTCGCGCTCGCAAGCGCTGTTTTTTCAAGTCTGCGTCACCCCGGCGAAGGCTGGGTTCAGCAAACATCGATAACCTGCTGATTTCCGGCAAACACCGGGGCGTCGGTCGCTGCTGATAGAGTGTGAACATCGCTTAAATCTCGCCGCCAGGCAGTGCGGTCAGCACTTCGTGACCGACATCAGTAACCAGGATGGTGTGCTCCCATTGTGCGGATAAACTGTGATCACGGGTAACGACCGTCCAGTTGTCCGACAGCAGCCTGGTTTCCTTGCGGCCCGCGTTGATCATCGGTTCGATAGTAAAAGTCATTCCGGGCACCAGTTCAATGCCCGTGCCGGGGGTGCCATAGTGGAGCACCTGGGGTTCCTCATGGAACTGGCGGCCGATGCCGTGTCCGCAATATTCGCGTACTACCGAAAAGTTGTGGCTTTCTGCGTGGGTCTGTATCACATGCCCGATATCTCCCAGTCGCGCCCCGGGGCGCACGATCTCTATCCCCTTTAACAGGCACTGTTTGCACACTTCCGTAATGCGTCTGGCCAGCACCGACGTTTCGCCGATGAAAAACATCTTGCTGGTGTCGCCGTGGAAGCCGTCCTTGATGACCGTAATATCGATGTTGATGATATCGCCCTTTCTGAGCTTTTTGGTGCCGGGAATGCCGTGGCAGATCACATGATTCACGGAGGTGCAGATGGATTTTGGAAATCCGCGGTAATTCAGGGGCGCGGGGATCGCGTCCAGATCGTTCTCGATGTAACGCTGACAGATCTCATCGAGTTCCCCGGTGGTGACCCCGGCTGTGACGTAGGGTTCAATTTTGTCGAGCACCTGCGCAGCCAGATTTCCCGCCACGCGCATCAATTCGATTTCTTCTGGTGTTTTAATAGTGATAGACATGGGTACTGGCCGGGCCTGGTAAATGCCGAATCCTACACCATTTGTCGTGAAACCGCAGGCGCGCCACGGGCCAGAGCATGTTTGCCCTGCGGCCCGCACTATGATATAAAGCGCGCGCTTAAAATCCGCCTGCGTACCACATATACCGGTGGTCTGGGTTGCCCTTCGGACGAGGGGTTGACGCCTGGGTGCGCGTGGCACAGTGAAACCCGAACGGAGAAATAGAAAATGTCTAACATCACCATGCGTCAGATGCTGGAAGCCGGCGTCCATTTCGGCCACCAGACACGCTCCTGGTCTCCCAAGATGGGCCCGTATATCTACGGCGAACGCAATAAAATACACATTGTAAACCTTGAGCGTACGCTGCCCATGTTCAAGGACGCCTTGAATTTTCTCGGCAAAATGGTCGCCAACGGGGGCACGGTCCTCATTGTCGGCACCAAGCGTGCAGCCAGCAAGCAGGTCAGAGAAGCCGCTGAACGGTGCGAGAGCCCTTACGTCAATCACCGCTGGCTGGGTGGAATGCTGACCAATTTCAAGACCGTAAAAAATTCCATCCAGCGGCTCAAGGACCTCGAAACCGAGGCTGCAGAGGGCGGATTCGACAAGCTGAGCAAAAAGGAGGGCCTGAGCCTGTCGCGGGAACGCGCAAAGCTGGATCGCAGCCTGTCGGGAATCAAGGATATGCCGGGTCTTCCGGACGTGTTGTTCATTATCGACGTCAAGCAGGAGTACATTGCCGTGGCAGAGGCGAAAAAGCTGGGAATTCCGGTGGTCGCCGTGGTGGACACGAACTGTACGCCTGATGGCATCGATTACGTCATTCCTGGCAATGACGACGCCATCCGCGCCATCCGCCTGTATGTCGAAAGCGTCGCTGACGCCATCATTGAGGGGAAGAAAGCTACAAGGCTGGAGGTTGCCACGGATAGCGACGAGTACGTGGAAGTAGACGATTCCGGCCAGGCAGTCCACACCAAAGTCACCATTATGCCCAAAAAGGCAGCGGCGACAGGAAACGGACAGGCACAACCGGAAGAGACCACCAGCGAAATAACGGACCCGCAGCCCCCGGTCGAAGCTGCCGCTGATACCGGTTCAACGGTGGAACCGGCGACGGTTCCATCCGCGCCCGAAACTGAGGTGCCTGTTGCGGACAGCGATGCAACCACCACGGAGTTGCCACTGACTGCAATCAACGGCATAGGCAAGGTGATCGCTGCCAAACTCGAACAATGCGGTTATGCCACGGTGGAACAGATCGCCACACTTACCGACGCCGGTCTGGCCAGGCTCGACGAGGAGCTTGATCTGAAGAAGAGGATTGAACGTGAGGACTGGGTCGGACAAGCCAAGGCACTTATTGGCGCCGAATAACAGAGAATTCCTGGAGAGTAGGGTATGACAATCACAGCGTCCATGGTTAAAGCTCTGCGCGAACGAACCGGCGCAGGCATGATGGAATGTAAGAAGGCGTTGACCGGGACAGGCGGAGATATTGAAGCCGCGGTGGAGGAACTGCGCAAAAAAGGCGCGGCCAAAGCGGATCGGAAATCCGGCCGGATCACAGCCGAGGGCGTGATCAGTGTCGCCATCAGTGAAGATGGCAGTACCGCAACGCTGGTTGAAGTCAACTGCGAAACGGATTTCGTCGCCAAGGATGTAAACTTCAGGGAGTTCACCGACAAAGTGGCCGAAACAATACTGGCGCAACGTCCGCCAAACGTAGAGGCGCTCGCCGGGTTGAACATTTTCGGCGCGGGCAAGACCGTGGAAGAAGCGCGGGTAGAATTGTTCAGCAAGATTGGTGAGAATGTGGCTGTCAGGCGTTTTGAGCTGGTCGGCCCGCAACCGGATCAGCAGATTCGCACCTATTTGCACGGGTCACGCATTGGCGTGTTGGTGCGCATCCAGGGAGGACGCTCCGACCTGGGAAGAGATATAGCCATGCACATAGCCGCCAGCCGGCCTCTTTGTGTGTCAGCTGAAGATGTACCGGCACAAACCCTGGAAAAGGAACGGGAGATATTCAGCGCCCAGGCGGCAGATTCAGGAAAACCCGAGCACATTTCCGAAAAAATCGTCGAAGGCAAGCTGCAGAAGTATTTAAAAGAAATCACCCTGTTGGGCCAGCCATTTGTAAAGGACCCGGAACAGTCGGTGGAAAAAATCCTGGCGTCCGAGGGCGCAAAAGTACACGAGTTCGTACGATTTGAAGTCGGTGAAGGGATAGAACGGAAAGAGGATGACTTTGTAGCGGAGGTTATGGCGCAAGCGAAGGGGGCTTAATACTATCCCGACCATGCAACCGTGCTACAAAAGAATTTTATTGAAACTCAGCGGGCAGGCGCTGGGTGGCGAATATGGTCAGGGGCTGGATGCATCCACCCTGCAAAATTTATGCAGGGAAGTGGCAACCGTCATCGATCTCGACGTGCAAGTGGCCATTGTCGTCGGCGGGGGAAATTTTTTTCGGGGAGCCCAGGCCGGTAACCTGAGCATGGATCGGGCCAGCGCCGACTATGTAGGCATGTTGGCGACTGTCATGAACGCCATAGCCCTGCAACAAGCATTCGCCACATCGAACGTGCCGGCTTGTGTACAGACCGCCATCCCCATGTC
>CAXMTM010000299.1:0-5486 GCA_964196385.1 Arenicellales bacterium | reverse complement strand
GTTATATCAGACTGTTACGTCTGTAATGGATAAAATAATTCAATGAAGCACCCGGAGTGCCACCTGCAGGTGCCGTTCGATATCCCGGCGCGAATGTCCGCTGGCAGCCAACATGAGCGCAGTCCGAAACTCCGTCACCAGGTAAGTCGACAGGGTCGCGACATCCGTGGACCCCGGGAGTTGCCCCTTTTCCACCGCCCGCTCAAGGCATTGCTGCATTACCCTGGCGGTGTCGCGGAAAAAATCCTTTACGAAGTCGCTGATTTCGGGATCTCTCATGCCGAGTTCGACGCCGGTATTGGCAATCAGGCAACCATGCGGGGAGCTGTTCATTTTTCCCGGGACGTTCTTGAAAAATGTAAGGACCTCCGGTAAAGCTGCATCGGGTTTCCGAATAGGGCGTTGAATATCTTTATGGCGATCGCTCGCGTATTGGGTTAGTGCTTTCTTGAACAACTCGCGTTTCGTACCGAATGTGCCGTAGATGCCGTACTTGGCCACGCCCGAGCGTTTGACCACCTCATCGACGGAGGTATCGTAGTAACCCTTCTCCCAGAACAGCGCGATTGCGGTTTGCAGGGCTTCATGCGGGTCGAATTCTCTTTGTCTGGGCATAATATCAAACTATTTCGTCTGGAATGATTACCAGACTATATCGTCTGATATGGAAAGTCAACCCCCAAATCAACAATTTTGAGACCCTCGCGAACGGATCATCTGAACTGCGGGCGATAGCAAGGATGATCCTTGCAATAGCGGCCAACAAGCTGCCGGGGTTGAGTGGTATCATCCTACGAAATCGGCGCATGGGAGGCAAATCGATGCCTGATAACGAATCCCCGTTTCATCGGGGCGAGAAGGAACTCCAGTCGCGACTCGGGATCCGGGAAAAAATGGAGCAAATGGGTCGCCGCATGATTCTAGATCACCTTCCTGAACAGCTTCAGGGATTTTTCTCGCAGCTTCCTTTACTCCTGGTCGGCACGGTGGATGAGGCCGGTCGACCATGGGCGTCGGTGCTGGCCGGACAGCCCGGGTTTCTGCAGGTAATCGATCCACAAACCCTGCGAGTGACAGGGCGACCGATCTACGGGGACCCCATGAACAAGGCGTTGGTCGAAGGAGCCGATATCGGCGCCCTGGGACTCGAGTTCCATACGCGACGCAGAAATCGAGTGAATGGGAAAATTGCCCGCGTGGGGCAAAGCGGGTTTGAAATTCGCGTCACACAAAGCTTCGGCAACTGTCCCAAATACATCCAAGCCCGGGAGTTGGAGCTGGGGCGCGGAATTGACGGGATCGGTGAGCATCGAACGGTTCATCGGCGACAGACCCTGACCAGGGCCGGGGCAGCGCTAATAGCGAACTCCGATACGTTCTTTATCGCCAGCCGGTTTTCTGAAAACGGTGGCTGGACCGGTGGAATCGACGTATCACATCGTGGCGGCAGGCCGGGATTCGTAATAGTCGCGCACGAGACTTCGCTACTTTTCCCTGATTACTCGGGCAACTGTATGTTCAATACACTGGGCAACATACTGGTCAACCCAGGAAGCGGCTTGTTGTTCCTCGATTTCGAAATGGGCGACACCCTGCAGTTGACCGGCGAAGCCGAAATCCTCTGGGAGCCACAACACACCCAGCGCTTCCCGGGCGCCAAACGGGTGGTCGCCTTTCGTGTCGAAGAAACGATTCACATAGAACGCGCCCTGCCGTTTTCCTGGAAGTTCGAAAACTACTCTCCGGTCTTTGACGACTTCGACATAGCGCAGGACGGATCACCAGCCCTCGGGGCGCCCGGCCCCATGAAGCTCCTGTCGGTCAACTTGTCCTTGCCGAAGCAAATCACCCACGAAGGCAAGAACGTCAGTACCGGTATATTTAAAAAGCCGGCCGAAGGACGGGTAAAGTTGCGCAGGCTCAACCTGGAGGGAGACGGGCAAGCCGACCGCTGGGGCCACGGAGGTGCATTCAGGGCCGTATATGTGTACTCCATCGAAAACTATGAATACTGGATGAGTGAACTGGGTCGCAGCGATTTCAGTCATGGGCAGTTCGGTGAGAACTTCACCGTCGAGGGCATGCTCGACGACACAATCCGTATTGGCGATATCTTTCGAGTGGGCGATGCCCTGGTTGAAGTCTCCCAGCCCCGTATTCCCTGTTACAAGCTTGCCATCAAGATGGGCATCGACGGCTTTCAGAACCGGTTTCTAAACAGCGGTCGGGTTGGATTCTATTTGCGCGTTGTCGAGGAGGGCGAGGTAGGCGCCGGCGATCCCATCGAACTCGTTCACCGAGACCCCAAAGGCATGACCGTCCGGGAAGTCAGTGACCTCCTGTTTTTCGACAAGACAAATCTCCAGGGAACCGGGCAAGCCCTGTCCATACCGGCGCTCTCGCACGGATGGAAGGGCTCGTTCGAGGAGCGGTTGGGCAAAGCTGAGGTCGCCACCGAAAAAGGGTTTTGCACTTTCGTGGTAGATAGAAAGGTGCCGGAGAGCAAGACCGTCACTTCGTTTTATCTGGTACCTGAAGACGGGTCGTCATTAGACGATTTCCTCCCGGGCCAGTTTCTTACCTTCAAATTGACGATTCCGGGCCAGACCAAACCGGTAATTCGCACCTATTCACTCTCCGACAGGCCCAACCGTGATTATTACCGCGTCAGTATCAAGCGCGAAGGAGCGCCACCCGACCAACCCGATGTACCGCCCGGGTTATCATCAAATTATTTTCACGATCACGTCGATGTGGGGACAACGCTCAGTGTCGGACCGCCGCGCGGTAAGTTTCATCTCAACCGTGACAGCCAACGATCGGTGGTACTTCTGGGTGGCGGTGTAGGATTGACTCCTATGATCAGCATGATGAATGAACTGGCACAGAGCGACCCAATACGGCCGGTGTGGTTTATCCATGCCGTTCGAAATAGTGGTGAGCACGCCATGGGCGATCACGTCCGCGGGATGGTTCGAGAGCACGACAATGTCAACGCCCATATTCGTTACAGCGACCCGTCTCCGGGTGATACCCATGGCCGCGACTACGACAGCACGGGTCATGTCGATATGGCATTATTGAAGCAGGTGCTTCCCTTCGACAATTATGAGTTTTATCTTTGCGGGCCACCACCCTTTATGAAGTCGCTCTACTGCGGCCTGATTTCGCTTGGCGTAGCAGAACCGCGCATCCACTATGAGTTCTTCGGGCCCGCCTCGCTACTGACGGAGGAGGCCGGGCCTTGCGGCCAGGCGCCTGTGCGCAGTGCGGAACAGGAGTTGACCGGTGAGACGCAGGTAACATTTGCGCTCTCCGGACTCACCGTGGCCTGGGACACCACCTTCGAAACGATCCTGGATCTGGCCGAGCACCATGGCCTGAGTCCTGCATACAGCTGTCGTTCGGGGATATGCCACACCTGCATATGCAAACTTACCGAAGGTGAGGTGGAATACATCGAAGAACCCCTGGATCCGCCCGACCCCGGTCACGTGCTGATTTGCTGCTCGAGGCCCAGGAGCACGCTCGTCATCGAGGTATAAGTCCTTATTTCGGTGGTAAAAATCAGGCTTGAGATGGTGGCATTTTATCGAAATTCGGAATCTCGTCAGAGGTTATGTCCCAGTCATGTCGCTTGCTGGAGAAAAGTACGGCTTGGGGTATGAACCAGCTATGATCTTCCAGGCAGCCCACCTGAATCGATATGAGGCCCGGCTTTCCACTGTTATGGCCATACATGCGGCTGCCGCATTTAGGGCAAAAATAACGAGTCATCTCACTGCCGTTATCTGCCACAACGGTGTAACCGGTTGCTTCTCCTTCGATGCTAACATCACTTTCGGCGAAGTATGCATTGGAGGTGTGGCCGGTTCCGGTCGCTTTCTGACAATCGAGGCAATGGCACTGCAGCATCATTCTGGGCTTTGCACTGGCGGTCAAAGTTACAGCACCGCAACGACAACCACCTTTGGCAAAATGTAGATCAGTCATTCGGATCTCCCTGTGGAGTAAGAATAGATTGGTATCACCATGCACTCACGATTGCGGCGCTGATCCCGCGGAGCGGTACTCGGCCGGGGCGACGCCAAAGAATTCCCTGAAGGCATGGCTAAAATTGCTGCGGCTGGCATAACCCATTTGTCCCGCGATCTTTTTTATCGGATCCTGCGTCTGTCTTAACAACCGCGCCGCTCCCCGCAGGCGAACTTCTCTTACAAAATCCATAGCCGATCGGCCAAACGCATTCTGGAATCGCTCGGAGAAAGTGGTGCGGCTCATCAAGCATTTTTCGGCGAGAAGGTCCAATGAGTAATACCCTCCGGGAGTGTCGATGATTTCGTCTATCACTTTACTCAACCGGGGGTCTTCGAGAGCCGAAAGCCACTCTATCGCACATTGGCCGCCGATACCCTGTCTGCGCAATAACTCGATGAAGCATTGCTGGAACAATGCGCTCAACATGGCCCCGGTCCCCGGTCGCGGAGCTGTCATTTCCCGCACAATTTCCTCAAATGCCCGTGATATCACATCGTCCGGACTCGCCTGAATAATAATCGGTGCAGGCAGATAATCGAAAAAATCGTTGAGGTACCGATAAGTGACATCAACGGTACCACAAAGAATCACCATTCCGCCTTCCACTTCATGAGGGTTCTTTCCTACCACGCCCAGACCCATCGCCGCCGGTTGGCATCTGCGTACGACGTTCGGGATTTGTCCCGGTTGACCCATCCCCGCCACCTCGTGCAGGGCACCGGTGGGCGCAATGATCGCGGTTCCCGGTCTCAAATTGAACTCCGAAAACTCTGGAAAAGAAAGGGTGCCGTGCCCGCCCACCACGTAGTGAACGGTTGCTTCATCACGGGGCCCGAGCATGAGTCGCTCCCCTTGTTCGACACTACAAACTGCAAACGGACGGACTGTGATCTGGAGGTGATCACAAAGCTTGTCTAAGGTGAGCACTACATATTTACCTCTGATGGTTTCGAGGCAGTATAACATCGGCGCTATTCCGAAAATTCGTACGCCTGCTGCGAAAGCGGATGAGCGGGCAGAATACTCGGACAGGCTCCTAGGTCCGAACGAATCAGCACAAATTACGAACCCTTTCGAGCACCGAACCGGCTATTCTGGAACTCCCAACAAACCTACAACCAACATACGGGAGAACACCATGTGCAAATCGCCAATATCGCAAGAGGATATTCAACAAAAGGGTATCAACCGGCGTAGTTTTCTAAGAACCGGGCTTGGAAGCGCCGTAACAGTGGCCGCGCTTGCCACCGCCAGCAAACTTGCCGGCGCAGCAGAGAATCCGTATGCAGATCCGGCGGAGCCGGCATTGCCCCCCTCTGACATGGTTCTCAATATCAAACGGACCGCACTGGTTGTGACCGACCCTCAAGTCGATTTCCTCAGCCCCGACGGCGTGACCTGGGGTGTGGTGGGTGCGAGCGTGACCGAACACGGCACGGTGGCTAATC
>CAXMTM010000298.1:0-4034 GCA_964196385.1 Arenicellales bacterium | reverse complement strand
TTCGAGGTAGCGGCTGCTGTGAACCCTGCCTATTTCCTGCAGCCCGTAAACCACCGGAGACACCCGCGAGCAGGCGGCATCGAGCGCACCCGCCAGAAGGCGGTCGCAACGTTCCGGCATTTCCGGATTTGCTTGCATGATTCCATTGACCAGGAAGTGTTTCGGGTAGTGGAACTTTTGTTCTTCGCTGTAGACGACTTTCACGGAACGCTCCGGCTGACGGGGAGATTCAGCTCTGCCGCCAGTTCATCCAGGCTGGCCCTGAGGGGTTCGAGAATCTCACCAAGCTGATCCATCGTCGTAATCATCGGTGGGCAAATCATGAAGTGGTCGCCGGCGATACCGTCCCGAGTTCGGCGTGAGTAGATTATCAGGCCACGATCATAGGCGTATTCCACCAGTTTGTGATAAACCATCCATTCCGGTGGTAACGGTTCCATGGTCTCGCGGTCCGCCACGGTTTCAAAGGCGAGCAACAGGCCCTTGCCACGAACATCACCTATAAAGGGGTAGCGGTTCATTAACTGTTCCAATTCCTCCTTGAGTTGGCCGCCGACCTGTTCCGTGTGCGCCATCAGGTCGTTATCGATGATTTCCTGTACGACCGCCAAGCCGGCAGCACAGGCGAGTGGGTTACCGGCATAGGTATGGCCATGCTGAAACCCGCCCGAATCGAGAACGGCATTGACGATATTGTCATGTGCGACCATGGCGCCCAGCGGTGCGTAGCCGGCGCCAAAGCCTTTCGCCAGAGCAATGATATCCGGCGCAATGTTCCAGTGTTCGGCCGCGAGGAACTTCCCGGTCCGGCCAACGCCTGACATGACTTCGTCGTAAATCAGCAACACACCGAATTCATCACATATTTCGCGTGTTCGACCGTAATAGACATCGGGTGCGACCAGCGCGCCGGTAGAAGCCCCGCCAACGGGCTCCATGATAAAAGCAAGCACTGTTTCCGGGCCCGCTTCGATGATTTTCTGACGCAGTAATTCGGCATAACGCAAGCCGCGTTCATCATCACTGAGATCATCCCGGTCCAGATAACAGCGGGGCGAGGGAATCTTTGGCATCTCGCGCAGCATCGGTGTAAAGGGCTCGGTCAATGGCTGGTAGCCGGTAACGGCCAGTGCACCGAGTGTTGAGCCATGGTAGGAGGGTGAACGTGAGATGACTTGCCATCTTTCGCTTTGGCCGGCGGCGATGGTGTATTGCCTGGCCAGTTTCAGGCAACTTTCCACCGCTTCGGAACCGCCAGAAACAAAGAATACTTTTTCGTGCCCTGCAGGGCTCAGGGATGCAATGGTAGCGGCGAGTCGTTCCGCGGGTTCGTTTTCGAAGTGAAGCCGGTAGCCGAATGTCGAACGCTCCATTTGCCGCTGCATGGCTTCGATAACACGAGGGTTGCTGTGGCCGATATTGGAGACCATGGCTCCACTGGCGGCGTCCAGGTAGCGTTTGCCGTTGACGTCCCAAAGATAGACGCCTTTGGCCCGGTCCAACAGCGGGCGCCGCTGGCGGGTTTGATAGAAAAGTCGTGAGTTCTGCTCTGGGTTCCAGTCCACCGGATCTTCCCTGCATTTGCTTTAATTGTAAGCAGGCCGGAGCATGATAGCATAGGCCATAAAGACACTTTGACGGGCCATTTCACTTAAAACAGGCGGATTTCATGGGCAGGAAAGTCATCATAACCTGTGCTGTAACTGGCTCGATACATACTCCAACGATGAGCCCTTATCTGCCGGTCACACCCGCGGAAATTGCCGAAGCATCCATTGCAGCAGCTCAAGCGGGCGCCGCTATTATTCACCTCCATGCGCGAGATCCGGAAACCGGATTTCCGAGTGCCGACGCGGCGCATTTCATGGAGTTTCTGCCAGAGATAAAAGTCCATTGCGACGCGGTGCTGAACATTTCGACCGGCGGTAGTTCCGTAATGTCCCTGGATGAGAGGTTGGCCCCTGCACGCGCCGCGAATCCCGAAATGTGTTCGCTGAACATGGGTTCCATGAACTTCGGCATTTTCCCGCTGAAAGACCACTACAGCGACTGGCAGCACGAATGGGAGCCCAGGCTGCTGGACGCGACCCGCAGCATGATCTTTCGCAATACTTTCGACGACATCGAATTGATCTTGAGAGATCTTGGTGATGCAGGTGGTGCCCGCTTCGAGTTCGAGTGTTATGACATCGGCCATATCGAAACCCTGGCTTATTATCTGCACAAAGGGTTGGTCCGTCCGCCGCTTTACGTGCAATTCGTACTGGGTGTGCTCGGTGGAATAGGAGCTTCACCTGAAAACCTGCTGGCAATGAAGACAACGGCCGACCGCCTGCTCGGTGCAGCTTACGAGTTTTCCGTGCTGGGCGCAGGCGGTATGCAAATGCGGCTGGCCACCATGGGTGCTGTCCTGGGTGGTAACGTGCGTGTCGGCCTGGAGGACAGCCTGACTATCGCACCGGGTACTCTGGCAAAGAGCAATGCCGAGCAAGTTGCGAAGATTTGTCGCATCCTGGAAGAGCTTAGCTTCGAGATCGCCACGGCCGATGAGGCCCGGGAAATACTGTCGCTCAAGGGCAGTGATTCGGTCGCGTTTTGAACACCGTGTTGTGAACTCCGTTAACGACATCACAATCAGGCTGGCCAGGGTGGAAGATGTGCCGCAGATGCACAGGCTCCTGCTGGAGTTGGCAGGAGTGCTCGGGAAACTAGATGAAATCAGGGGAACCGAGCAGCACCTCGAACAATTCGGCTTTGGCGATCACCCCCGGTTTGAAGCCGTGCTCGCTCTGGAAGGGGATCGGGCGGTAGGGCTTGCCGTTTTCTTCTACGAATACTCCACGTGGCGAGGTACGCCCGGCGTTTATGTTCAGGACCTGTATGTTTCAAACCATCTGCGTGGCACGGGTCTGGGACGTGATTTGCTCAGGGCGGTACGGAAACGCGCCAGAGAATGGGGTGGACGTTACGTTAAGCTCACGGTATTCGATGGAAACCAGGAAGCGATTTCTTTTTACCGGCATCTGGGTTTCGAGCTTTGTGAGGACGAACAAGCTCTCGTCCTGAGGGATTAAAGGAAATGCAAGCGACAGACCAGGATTCGGATATTTTTCTACGCTCCACGCCGACTATCAATTTCGATAACGGGACCGTGCAGGAATTTGTCGCGCAAAACAGCGGCGTGAAGTCCGGTGATCTGGACCTCGCGAAATCTCTTTACTACGCAGTCCGTGACCGGATTCGTTATGACCCGTACACCTGCAGTCCTGATCCGGAAGATTATTCGGCCAGCCATACGCTGAAGACCGGACGTGGCTGGTGCGTGACAAAAGCAATTCTGTATGCAGCTTGTTGCCGCGCGGTCGGAATCCCGGCAAGGCTCGGCTATGCCGATGTCAGAAATCACCTGTCTACCGCTAACCTGCGTCGCTTGATGGGCACGGATATTTTCTACTGGCATGGATATACCGATGTGTACCTGAACCGGACCTGGGTCAAGGCAACCCCGGCGTTCAATATCGGACTGTGCGAGAAATTTCGTTTAAAGCCTCTGGACTTCGATGGTCTCGAAGACTCCATTTATCATCCCTTCGACCTGGATGGCCAGAAACACATGGAGTACCTTAACTATCGCGGAGAGTTCGCGGATCTTCCTTTCGACCAGATGATGAACGATTTCGCCAGGTTCTACCCTGACTTAACTGACTATCTGGGGGCGGGAGATTTCGACAGGGAAGTGATCCGGGAAACTTCCGGCTAAAACTCAGCAACGACATCAGGCAAGATTTGAGATTTCAGTGCTTGCCATATCGGCCTCCGAAAAAAGTAAACGCTGAATGCGGTAGTGCTTCACACCTCATTCCAGTGTTGCGGGTGTCCAGCGCTCTTCACGTCGTGACACGCGGTTACCGCTAATCTCGCCATCGTAGTAGACGGGAGTGTCCGCTGTCATGTCAGCCGGTGGATCACAAAGCGCATGGGTATTTATGATGCCCCACAAGCCATTACCGGTTTCAATAATTGCGCCGATGTAA
>CAXMTM010000297.1:0-2765 GCA_964196385.1 Arenicellales bacterium | reverse complement strand
TTCTATGCTGGCAGCCCCCGTCCTGTGCGGTTTGCTGACGCTGGCTGGTACCACGGTGTGGGCCGAGGGCGACCCGGATGTGGATGCGCCACTGGCGGCGCTTCCCATGCCGATCCCGGCGCCACCGGACAACCCGATCACCCCGGAAAAAGTCGAGCTCGGCAAGCTCCTGTTTTTCGACCCCAAGCTGACCGGCGACGCCAGCCTGAGTTGCGGTGATTGTCATGACCCGAAGCAGGGTTGGGGGTTTAACGACCCCATTTCCCGCGGATACCCTGGCGCGGTGCACTGGCGCAACACCCACACCGCGGTGAACACGGCATATCTCAATAAATTTTTCTGGCAGGGCAGCGTGGGCAGCCTGGAGAAACAGGCGCCTACAGCCAACAAGGGCGCGGTGGCCGGCAACGGGGAAAATGATGTGATGGAATCCCGGTTGCGCCAGACGCCTTATTATGTGGAGAAGTTCAAGGAGATCTTCGGTACCGAAAAGCCGATACTGCACCATGCGTGGATGCTGGTCGCCACTTTCGAAAGAGGCGGGTTGACTCAATTGAATAGCCCCCTGGACCGTTATCTGAACGGTGAAAAAGATGCGCTGTCCGCAAAGGCGCTGCAGGGCAAGGAACTGTTCGAAGGCAAGGGCAACTGTATCGAGTGCCACAACGGGCCCGTATTGTCGGACGGTAAATTCTACAATCTCGGTGTGCCGCGGCCACTGGAATGGGAGGAAAGCGGTATCAATACCATTACCTTCCGCTGGGAAAACTACGCCAAAGGTGTACATGAGAAGATGTACCGCGAATGGAAAGACGATGCGGGTCTGTATTACACCTCCAAGCGAAAACAGGATATCGGCAAGTTCCGTACCCAACCACTGCGCTACCTCAAGTACACCCCGCCTTATATGCACGCCGGGCAGTTCTATACCCTGGAAGAAGTGGTGGACTTCTATAACGAGGGCGGTGGCGACAACGAGTTCACCGATGGCACCCACGGCTTGGACAACAAGACTTCCATCCTGAAACCTTTGAATCTGACCGATGAAGAGAAGGAGGCCCTGGTGGCCTTTCTGGAAGAAATCAGTGGCGATGAGATAAGGATGGCGGTGCCCGAAGTGCCGCAATACGGGGTGATGCCGGACGTCCCCGGTCTGACCCAGGCCCGGGCCAAACGTATAGGCCTGGAAACGTACCTGTCCTCCATGGCGCAGAATTAAGGAGATAAACCATGTCGACGCGAAAAGATAAACCACAGAAAAGCTTTTGTATGACCCGCCGGGCGTTTCTGTTTCGCAGCAGTGCTGCGGTCGTAGGTACGGTCATGCTGCCGCAGATCCCCGGTCTGGAGGGGAAGGCGCTGGCAGCGGAAGTAGCGCGCTACCCTAGAATGCTGATCGGCAAGCTCAGCCAACTCAAAGTGGGTACGCCGGTGAATTTCAGCTATCCGGACCAGGGCATGAACTCGTCCAGCATGCTGATCAAAATGGGTGTGCCCGCAGGCGGCGGAATCAGCACGGATCAGGATGTTATCGCGTTCAACGCGTTATGCCCCCACATGGGCGGTCCGATGGCTGGCACCTACAAACCCGACGACGGGGCTTTGGGGCCTTGTCCATTGCATCAGTCGACGTTCGATCTGACCCGCCACGGCATGATCATCGGCGGCCATGCGACGCAAAGCCTGCCGCAGGTGCTGCTGGAACTCGAAGGCGACGACATTTATGCGGTTGGCATGCTGGGCCTGATCTATGGCCGTTATGACAACGTTAAAGCGTAGTAGGAGATGATGAGAAATGGCTAACAATGCTGCAAATTCAACACCTTTTTTTCAGCCGGCGGACAAAATTCCGCTGCCACCCAAAAATGCTGAAGTCATTACTACCTGCTGCGACTATTGTTCCATAGCATGTGGTTTCAAGGTCTATCGCTGGCCGGTCGGGGCGCCTGACGGCGGACCCAAAAAGGATCAAAACGCCCTCGGCCTGGACTACCCGCTGGCGCCCGGTCAGGGCGGCTGGGTTGGGCCGAATCAGTACACCCAGGCCAAGTGGAACGGCCGGATGCACAACATTGCGGTGGTGGGCGACCACGAGGCTGATGTGGTAAACATCGGCGGCGGCCACAGCATCCGTGGCGGTTGTATTGCCCAGAAGGTGTACAACCCGCAAAAACCCACTCAGGACCGGCTGCAATATCCGCTGATGCGGATCAACGGCATACTGATGCCGGTCACCTGGGATCTGGCGCTGGATGTGGCTGCTGAGGTATCCAAGTATGTGATTCAAAAGCACGGTGAGTCGGCCTGGGCCATGAAGTACTACAGCTATCAGTACTTCGAGAACACCTACGCGCTGACCAAACTGGCGCTACACAGCATCAACAGCCCGGCGGTGGCCCAGCACGATCACCCGTCGTTCGTGAACTCGGTCCCCGGCTGGGTGGATATCGGCTACGATATCTTCGGTGCCTCTCACGAGGATTTCGCCCTGGCTGATTGTTTAATGATCTCGGGCACCGACCCATTCGAAACCAAGTCCACGCTGTGGAACCATTGGATCACCAAGGGTATCCACGAAAACAATACCAATGTCATCATGGTCAACCCGCGGCACACAGCCGGTGTGGCCTACGCCGAGAAGCACGGCGGCTTGCACATCGACCTTTATCCCGGTTCGGATACACCGGTCTACATGGCCATACAGCGCGTGATCATCGAAAACGGCTGGGAGGACAAGGAATTCATCAGGGACTGGGTCGCCAACG
>CAXMTM010000296.1:0-2649 GCA_964196385.1 Arenicellales bacterium | reverse complement strand
GAACCAGCCGCTCGGTATTGACTCGCGGTATTTTGTGAACGGGATGCTGTCTTACAGCAACAAAAGGTTCAACATCTTCGAGGGGGGCATCAAGATCAATCAGGCCCGTGCCCGACAGTATGCGGTTACAGGGGCGGTCGGCCGGGAGTTCAGTCCCTGGGGGGATCTGCGCCTTGGGTTCAGCCGATCGACCAGCAACAACGACGTGGAAGCCGGACCGGCCAGCGATTCGGTCTTCGATGTCGAGGGCGGCGAGCTGTTCGCGCTGTTCCGCTTCGATAATCTGGACCACTCATTTTTCCCAACCAGCGGTGTAAGGGGTCATACAAAATGGCTGGGATCGCGCAGCTTTGCCGGTGCTGATAACGAATTCGATCAAGCGCAGCTCGATCTGGAGGGCGCCGCGACTTTTGGCTCACACACCCTGCTCCTTGGTGCCCGGTATTTCACTACTTTCAAGGGGACCGTACCTCTGCAAAACCGTTTCCGTACAGGCGGAATGTTCGAGCTGCCCGGATTCGTGGAGAACGAGCTGAGCGGCCAGAATCTGTATTTGCTGCGCACCGGTTACCAGAGAAAACTCGCCAACCTGTTCAATACTTCACCTTACCTTGGGCTTACCGTACAATACGGACAGGTGTTCGAGAACGAAGAGGATATAAACCTCTCCGAGGGCATTGTCGCGGGGGCAGCCTGGCTGGGATGGGATTCTTTCTTCGGCCCGATCTACGCAGGATACGGCCGGGCCGAAACGGGTAACCAGAGCCTCTATATCATCATGGGCCGCCCGTTCTAAGAGCCCGCGCCAAAATATGAAGTTATTTTGGCGCGGGCCTTAAGCTTAACGACCGTAGAAATACTGTCCGACCAGAATCAACGCGACCGAAAACAGCACCCACTTTATGATGGTGCGATAAGTGTCGCCGGAAATTCGCCGCCTCAGACTCATACCGACCAACAAAGCGGCCAGGGCAACCACGGCAAGCGGAGCCGTGGATACCAAAAGCTGTGAGCCGAGCAGGCCGGTGCCGGCGAACACAGCCATCTGTGCAACTTTCCCCGCCAGAAAACACATGTTGAACACCTGCACCATGGCCGTGGTGCGCAGACCCATCTCCAGCGCGAACACGATCAAAATGGGCACCATGACGTTGGTCGAACCCGCGGAGACGCCGGCAACGAGACCGAAAATCATCATGGACCAGCCGCGGTGTTCGGTCACCCAGGGCATCTTGAAATTAGCCAGCCGGGTGCTGCCAAGATACAGGAAAATGAGGGCTGCCAGCAGGAGCTTGAACGGCGCGGGGTCACTGACTACGATAAACGACGTACCCACCACGCTGCCGATAAGCGCATACACCCCCAGCGGCCAGTAGCGCCCGATGCTGTCCCGCCATTGCCCGCCGCGCAGGATACTGGCGACGTTGACCGCAACCGTAGGCAGCAGGGTGATCAGAATAGCGCTGCGCACATCCACGAACAGGGCCAGCAACGGCGTCGCCATCAGGGGGAAGCCCAGACCCAGGGTGCCGTGCACCAGTCCTGCAAATAAGATGATTGCGGTAAAGAACGCCAGGGTAGTCAGCGAGATTTCGCCTGGGTCAAGCACGATGACAAACGAATGGGGTCAGGTCTTGCATTGCAACATTTAGGTTAGGCCTTGCTGCCGCAGCATTCCACGATGCCTCTAATGTTGCAATGCAAGACCTGACCCCATCATTAAGTGTTATCCGCCCAGGAAAAGTTCGCCGACTTTCGGGTTCGCCAGCAAATCATCGCCCTCACCGGCAATAGCGACCTGACCGGATACCAGCACGTACCCGATATCGGCGAATTCCAGTCCTTTTTTTGCGTTCTGCTCGACCATGATGATGGTCTTGCCTTCATTGTGCTGCAGGTCGTTGAGGATCTCGAAAACCATATCGATGAAACGGGGTTCCAGCCCTATGGATGGCTCGTCGACCAGCAGCAGTTCCGGGTTCATCACCAGCGCCCTCGAGATTTCGAGCAGACGCCTTTCGCCGCCGGAAAGCACCTTTGCCTGATGTCTTCTCCTTGCCGCCAGTCGCGGGTATTTGTCGAACACTGCCTCGGCCGCTTGCCTGGCTTGCCCCGGCTGGTCTTTCAGGAACCCACCCATCCACAGGTTTTCTTCAACCGTCATGCCGGGAAAGATGGACTTGTCCTGCAGGATGTAGGCGATGCCCGCTTTGGCAAGCTTTTCACTCGGCGTCAGCGAAGTGACATCGACCTTGTCCGCACCGTCACCGATGAGAATGCGCCCGGAAAAAATCTGGTTAAAACCAAAAATTGCGTGCAGGATGGTGGATTTTCCCGCTCCGTTAGGGCCGATCAGGCACAGTGACTGTTTGCGACCTACCCGCAAGTTGATGTTGTGCAGAATTTCCATCTGCCCGTAGCCCGCACACAGGTCCTCGATGGCAACGAAGGCCTCCCCACCGGCCAGCGCATCCAGTTGCTCGATACTGATTTCCTCCGCGATGGCAGCGGCCCGGCGTTCAACCTCATCTACCGAGATCACCGCATCTACTTTCCCGGTATGGTAGCCGCGTACGCTCTTGTCCTTTTCGTCGCTCACCGATTTTCTCCGGTCCTGTTCTTCAGCGTCCGCACCTAGTGCGCACCCAG
>CAXMTM010000295.1:0-2961 GCA_964196385.1 Arenicellales bacterium | reverse complement strand
CCAGCGCATTGGCGGTCATCTCAGCTGATTCGACGCCCAGACGTGCTAAGTTCAGCAAGCCTTCTTCCGAACCTTATAGACGCTGACTTTTTGAAACCTTGTCAATAACATGGTTACGGTTGGCGTGCACAGAGGGAATGGATGATTTTAGCTCTATTGGACAGCCACAAAAAAACCGGCCAGACAGAGCGTCATAACCGGTTGTTTTACATACTATAATGGCGCGCCCGGAAGGATTCGAACCTCCGACCGCCTGGTTCGTAGTTAGCAAATTAATCGCTAACTTTATGTTTTTAATTGTGATTACTGGAACGCCCGTTGCCCATTTTGCCTAACAATGCAGGACGATGCATAACTCAATCCCACAAAAGTCCCGCACGAAAAAATCCGTGAGTTCAGTCGGCACTCTTGGAAAGGTGCCCTCTCACGTTCTCGATCTTCCATAGTAATGCCGGATATCGAGCCAGTCGATTTGCCAATTCCTCATCATCGGGAAACAGCAACTCCGGTGACAGTTCACCGGCATGCACACGGTCAATATATTCCCGCTCTGCGTCATCAAGCGTAACCAGCGGCTCCACAACGGACCATGCCCGCTCCTTCAATTCATTCGCTACCGGCTGCTCATCATTATGCAGCATGGGTACAAGCTGTTCCTCAATGCTTCTGTCGGTCACACGCTCAAAACGTTCTTGCCCATATTGGTAGAGCGGGTGCGGCAGTGTCGCTGCCAGCGCCACATGAATCCGGCGTAATCGCTGGCTGTCCCACATATCCAGCGCATATCCAGGCAACCGAATGGTATCAAACAAATCACGTGGCATCGCCCGGTCCAGGGTGGCCCGAAGCTTTCCGCTGAACAGTTCCTCCAGGGGCACAACCCGAACATCCGGACATGTCACCCCTGGCGGCTGCCAGAGTGGTCGTGTTGTGACCTCACCCAGTGGCATGCGAAACAGAAAATTGAGATCAACCTCGATACGGTCAGGCGTACCGACCGAACTGGTATAGGAAAGGTAGATCTTCCGACCTGCATGGGCATCACGTGACTGCTGAACGCGGTATCCCTGCCCCTCCCCGATGATCACGATGGCCCGCTCGACCTCCGGGCGATCTGCCTGCATACCCGCCCGGTCTTCCTGCCCGATGTAATTGAAATCCAGATCAACCGAAAGCCGGGCCGGTGAGCTGAACATCAGGTTCAATGCCGTGCCACCCTTCAAAGCCAGCACACGTGACAGCAGCGGATGGCGCCCGACATCCGCAGCGAATTCACCCAGGCGGATTACCTTCTCCAGCGTCTCCGGACGGAAACCGGTCTCCGTCGCCAGCCCTTCAATGTGTTCAGCGCTGAGATTCATCCGGCTCCTTACCTGCCACAAGCGCGTCAGGGACGATCAGGTTCCATCGCCGCACAAGCACGCCGCCGCGCTGATCCCTGGCAAGATAGAGTGGCGCCTTTGGAACGTGCTTGTCTATTAATGAGAGATCATCATCACTGACATAAAAGGTTGTACGGTAGGTATCAAGAAACCAGCCGACTGCAGCCCACAAACCCTTTTGCCCGAAAGCATCCAGAAGCTCGAATAACAATGGCAACTCAAGTACAGAGAATCCCGCCACCGACTCAACAAACTCCGCAAGCCCACCAACCAGATCCGGCCGACGGAAACCATCGATCAAAGTGTGTTCAGGTCCGGTAACACGCAGCTCGCGATCAAGCCGGTGGACGGAGCGTGTGCCCAGGTCGACAGCCTGATGGCGCACCAACGACTGCGGATGGGACAGGAAGCGTAATTCAAGACCCCCCAGATCGAAGGGTTGCGAACGCCGGGCACTGTACGCGGTGCATAGCCGCCATTCGGAGTGCGCGGCGCCCAGCAGTTCAAGCGCCGAGTGATGGGAAAAGACCGCATCGGGCCGCAGCGCCGCCGCCACAAGAAAGCGATCCGGCTGAAATTTCGCGGCCTCCACCCCGGGCGGCACCGAGGCATATACTCCCCGCGCCAGCTTTTTCAGCTTGCCGCGGGTAGCTGAATATTTCAGGCGTTCCAGCGTCGCCTTACGTCCACCGGATGGGGCCAAGACCTGTACGGCCTCATCAAGGTTGAAGACGCGATGCGTTTGCAGAAATGTGCTGGTGTCCATGAGCAGGCTTGATACTTGTCAATATATACGGATATAGGGGGTATAATCCCCTATTTACTACATTTATGTCAAGCTTTTGATCCACATCCCTCCTCTGTTGACCCGCGTATGGTGCAATAAATGGAGCGTGTAGCTTCAAGCCGCCTCACGATAATAGTAATTGAGCATACCGCCAAGACGTTCGTGACAGTGAATTGTCTCATCGTTTGAACTGACAGTGGCAAGTGGCTCCAGCAATCGGTTCCCTACACCCTGATGATTACGTTCGGTCTGATAATGCACAACATATTCTCTGAGCGACCGGCGAAGGGATTCCTCGCCGAAAAGAATCATGCGATCCAGGCATTCCTCTTTTATAGAACGTACAAATCGTTCTGCGAATGCATTACAGTTGGGTGCTCGCGCGGGGCATCGAACAGGCTTCACGCCCTCTCGATCCAGATGCCTCCTGAAATCTGCCGTGTATTTGGTATCGCGGTCCATGATGAGGTACCGACTGTTTAAAAGAAAACCGTCACTCACATCTGTTAGATTGCGGGCCATTTGCCTCATGAATGCACTATTGGGCGCCGTGGTCACCCCGGCAACGTGTACGGAACGTGTTGAAAGATGGATGATAAACAGCACGTAATGAGTCACCAGTCCGCGCGGCGTCCAGACCTCAACCGTAAAGAAATCCGTGGCAGCCATCACCTCCCAATGCGCTTTCAAGAACGTCGTCCAAGAGGTGTGCTTCTCTCGCTCTGGCGCCGGTTCTATGCCATGCCTTTTCAGGATATTCTTAACCGTGTTCGGTGCAATGATGTGACCGAG
>CAXMTM010000294.1:0-2796 GCA_964196385.1 Arenicellales bacterium | reverse complement strand
AGACTATGCCCGCGCCCATGGTCAGGAGGCCTGCATTCTGGACGATGAGCGCAGTGCGGGCGCCGCCCAGTCTGGCTCCGCAGGAGATGGCCAGTGCCTCTTCTTCGTGCGTTGCCCGAATCAACGTCATCGTCGGCAAGTGCTCGAGCCGGATCAGGATTTCACCGAGCCAGCTGTCCGGGACGGACACGGCGACGGTTATGCCAACCCGCTCCAACGAACCGAGTAATTCAGATGGGCGGTGGGGTCTATCGGCTTTTGGTCTGGAGATCATGATTTAGATTAGGTCGCGCGTTATTCGGGCCGGCTTGGTCAAACCATGTCTGACGGCAATCCCGGTTTGCGCATCAGATTCGCCAACATTAGTTCTGTGATTTGCCGCGGTTTTATACTAATGGTACTATCTATCGTACCATAGAAACATAGAATATGGACCACCGATAGTGGTGGCAATATCGTCTTACCCCGTGGAGTCAATCATTGTCTGTGACTTCTCGGACCGACGGGTAACCCGGGAGGGATTTACGCCCTTTTGATCATGTATCGCCCGCTTCCAGGGGTTCGTGGCACAGTAGCCGCGTACCGGCGATATCTACAAACCAGTGATTTTTAAGAGGATGAGTCATGAGGTACGTTACACGTGTATCAAAACTAGTTTCCGCTGCCGCAATCGTGTTGGCGATCGCCGCGACCGGCCAAAGTCATGCAGCCGATCCCATCAAGCTCGTCATGGTCGGCGCCTGGCCGCCAAAGATATCATCCGCGGCGGATATCGGCATTAAGTTCAAGGACACAGTCAACGAACTTGCCGGCGGCAGACTGGTAATCGAGTTCAAGGGCGCGAAAGATGTCATCCCGACATTCGATCAACCCGAGGCATTAGTGTCGGGCGTATTCGATATCTGGTACGGCGCGCCCAACTATTGGGCTGGTATCGTCCCGGGTGGATACGTTACCGAGCTTTCCCCCTATGAGATTCCGGACAATGGTCCGGGCAGCGATCTGTTTGCATTCGTCACCAAAATGTTCGCAAAGCACGGCGTCGCATATCTGGGCCACTTCTCGGGAGAACTGGGAACGGGTAACCACTTCATGTACACCCAGCAGGAGGTATCTGGAATTGGCGACTTGAAAGGCTTGAAAATACGCGTGCCGCCGCTGACGCGCTTTTTTGTGGATGCGATTGGCGCGGAGCCGGTGACTCTGCCGCCAGGTGAAGTTTATCTGGCCCTTGAGCGCGGAACCGTGGAGGGTTTCACCTGGCCGTTCTATGATGGGTTCACCAACTTTGGCTGGCACGAGGTGTCGAAGTACCTGGTGCATCATCCGCTCTATCGTGATGGTATCAGCATAAAAATGAACCTGGCCAAGTGGAACAGCCTGCCGGATGACCTCAAGGACATCATGCTGGAGGCTACGCGCAAGGTCCAGGCATGGTCGCAGGGCTGGGTCTCCGCTTTCCAGGCAACTCAACTGGCGGGCATGCAGAAAGGCGGGATGAAGGTCATCGAATTTACCGACGCAGAGGCAGAGTTGTGGCGCAAGACCGCTGATGAGTCGCTGTGGGCGCACTTCAAATCAGTAATGAGTGCTGAGGAATACACGGAAGCCAGGCGTCTGTTGGGCGCCGAGTAGCCGGGTTGTAAACGGCCGATGGGCCCGCACATTGCCCGGGCCCGCCGGTCTCGTTTTTAGTCATGCACCGTAGCAGGACGGGGCATGAGTTCTAGCCACAACAGGGATCGCGCGAAGCGAACCAATACCCCGCCCGGAATCCGTTGTGGAAGATCGACAATTGGCCGATAAAAGCGCTTCCCGGGATCACCAAAAACACGGCGCATGGTCCGTGTTCGATAAGATTGTGAATGCCGGCGCCGTGATCGCCGCCATGCTATTGGTGGCGATCATGCTGATGACGACTGTCAAGATCATATTTCGTTATGGCCTCGGCGAGGGTCTCGTCGGGATCGATCAGATCAGCGGCACTTTACTATTGTATGTCGCCTTCCTGGGTGCACCATGGGTCCTGCGCCTTGAAGAGCATGTCACTATCGACTTGCTTGTAAGTGCCCTGAGGCCGGGTATCCGAAACCGTTTGCATGTGTTCAGCTCGTTGCTGGGTGCTGTTGTCTGCCTTTGCCTTGCCGTTTTCGGAACGCTCGCAGTCATCGTCTCCTTGCAGAAGGGGATTCGTATTCCTGCCGAGATTGAGTATCCTCGGGCAATCAATCTTGTTGTTATCCCGCTGGGCAGCCTGTGCCTGAGTGTGCAATTTATTCGACGTGCCTGGAGATTGCCGCGCCCAGGGCCACAGAGTGTGGCGGAGCAGAGGGACTAATACCATGGAATGGTGGGTCTATCTGTTAATGTTTTTCTGCGGGCTGGGCGTGCTGTTGCTAATCGGGCTGCCTGTCGCTTTTTCATTCATGCTGGTCAACCTGGTGGGTGTTTACATTTTTTGGGGGGGGGTGATCGGCCTCAAGCAATTGATACTCAGTATCGATAGTTCGGTGTCTACGTTCGTCCTGGTGCCGGTGCCCATGTTTATTTTGATGGGCGCGGTGATGTTTCATACCGGGGTCGCGTATAAGATGATCGACGTTCTGGATGAGTGGCTGGGGCGTATCGCCGGCCGGCTCGCGGTGCTTGCGGTGGGCGCCGGGGCCTTGTTTGCAACTTTAACTGGCGTCGCCATGGGCAGCGTTGCGATGCTGGGATCGACCTTGTCGCCTGACATGGAACGCCGCGGTTACTCCAAATCCATGTCCCTGGGACCCATCCTGGCCAGCGGCAGCC
>CAXMTM010000293.1:0-4155 GCA_964196385.1 Arenicellales bacterium | reverse complement strand
TGCGCGGCGGCCCGCAGACGATTCACTGCATCGGCGACTGCGTATCCCCGCGGCAGGCCCCGGCAGCGATCTATGAAGGCAGGAAACTGGGCTTGCAACTATGAGCGATAACCCGACACTTGCCGGGATGCGAGAAGCGGCGCACCGCATCTCACCTTTCATACACCGCACACTGGTACTGACCTGCAGAGCGATCAACCGCATGACCGGCGGTGAGGTGTATTTCAAATGCGAAAATTTTCAGAAAATCGGTGCGTTCAAGATACGCGGCGCTACCACTGCGGTGAGCAAATTGAGCGATCAGCAACTCGCCCTGGGCGTGGCCACCCATTCGTCCGGTAATCATGCCGCCGCGGTAGCGTGTGCTGCAGCCTCGCGCCAGGCCAGAGCCACGGTGGTGATGCCCGAAAATGCGCCGCACATCAAAAAGGAGGCAGTGGCAGGCTACGGCGCCACGATCATTTTCTGTGAGCCCCGACCCGGAGCGCGGGAGCAGGCTTTGAACCAGTTTCTCGATGAGACCAACGCACATTTCATCCACCCTTACGACAACAGGGACGTGATTGAAGGGCAGGCATCGGCGGCGCTGGAGTTGCTGGAAGAGGTTCCCGAACTGGATGTGGTGCTGACCCCGATCGGGGGCGGCGGGCTGATCAGCGGAACGGCGCTGGCTACACATGAACTGTCTCCGGATACCCGCATCATCGGTACGGAACCGGCCGGTGCCGACGACGCCTGCCGCTCGTTCAGGTCAGGTAATCTGGTTCCTTCGCAGGACCCCCACACCATTGCGGACGGACTCTTGTCGCCTCTTTCGGAACGTACCTTCGGCATCATCACCCGGCACGTCGAAGACGTGGTCACTGTGGACGATGAGCAGATCACTCATGCCATGCGAACCATGTGGGAACGGATGAAGCTCGTTGTCGAGCCATCGGCGGCTGTGCCTCTTGCTGCTCTTCTGTCCGGCAAGGTCAAAATTTCCGGGCAACGCATCGGCATTATCGTGTCCGGAGGCAATGTCGATCTGGATCACTTGCCCTGGGTAAAAGGTCAATGAAATTTCTGACTTATCAATTGAAAGGTCCTGTTTTATACGGTGTGCTGTTGGCATTGTGTATGATTCTGACGCCGTTGAGCGCACCGGCTTCAGGAAGCGATATTTACAAATTTACCGAAAACCTGCCCTGGGAATTTAAAGCAACCCCTGTCCTTGCGGGTGCGGAGCGCATCACCGTGACGATGCTGCGATCACTGCCGCCTGTAGATTCCACCATGCCCCGCAACACACGCCCGGAAATTCAGTACCACCGGGCCAGTTATATGAACCGCTCGGCGGCCAACAATGATTTCGAGCGCTTCTTGCCGGCAATGGCCGACACCGCCGGGTTTTGGCACATCGTAGTGCAGTCCGAAGACCGTATTCACTGGTTGAACGGTCAATGTGTGGTATCGAAGGAACAGTTTCGGCAAATTTACGCCGGTTTGGTGAACCAGGCTGAAGACATCGGGCCCCGCGCAAACCGCACGATCCTGTGTCAGTGCGGCGTTCCCTGCCAGCAGATCGACATCGACAGGTAGTCGCGATGGCCGTCCTCGATGAGTATCCGCAGTGGCCCGACGAGGACCTGTGGGTTTTTGGCTACGGATCGCTGATGTGGCGGCCGGATTTCGATTTCGACGAATCGGCGCCGGCAAGAATCTATGGTTTCAGACGGGACCTTTGCCTGTGGTCGGTGGTGCATCGAGGGACAACGGATAACCCCGGGCTGGTTTTCGGTCTGGCCGGCGGCGGTTCATGTTGCGGCAGGGCGTTTCGGGTCCATCCGGAGAAAAGGGAAGCGGTACTCGATTATCTGTGGCAAAGGGAAATGGTCAGGCGTGCTTATATCCCGACTCTGGTAAGAATCCACGTGAACGGTACAGTCAGGCAGGGACTGGCCTTCGTCGTGGATCCCCGGCACCCCCAGTACGTCAGCAATCTGGGTGACAGAAAGATCGCGTCTATTCTGGAACAAGGCCGCGGCCAGAGCGGGCACAACCGGGACTATTTTCTGGACTGCGTGAAAAAATTTGAGGAAATGGGTGTGTGCGTGCGACGCTACAACAAAATTCGCAAGCTCATGGCTTAACCAGGAAAGTTTTATGAACGGTATTCGTCTTTGTTTGATGACGTTGTTGATTGCCACAGGCTGCAGTGGGGGCGATACTACCAGCAGCGGTGGCCCCACCGAATTTGCGGGCGTGTACTTGGGGACCACATCGGTCAATGGGTTCAGTTCGCCGTTGAGGATCACCATCACCGCCGACGGGTTCGTACAGATGGATGCGGTGGGCGGCGTCGTATGTCCGGGTGATCTGCCGGCAAGTATCGGGCTCGATGGCAACAAGTTTTCATCGACCAGCAACGAGCAATGTATTGTTGGTGGCTTTCCCTGCCCGGTCAACACCAGTGTATCGGGTTCCGTAGAGGGATCGACCATCACCGGGTCCGGTCAGGTCCTGCTGGGTTGCCCGAACGGTCCGACGCAACCCGCCGTGTTTACTTTTATTGCGCTTGAGCAATCGTAATTTCCAGCATAAGGACGATCCGTGCATCTTTACAATACATTATCGCGAAAAAAAGAAAAATTCATTCCGCAGGACCACAGCCGGGTTTCGATGTATGTGTGCGGGCCGACGGTATACAGTTATGCCCACATCGGGAATGCGCGGCCCGCGGTGGTGTTTGATCTGCTGGCCCGCGTACTGAGGTTGAATTTTGAAAACGTCCGTTATGCGAGAAACATCACCGACATAGACGACAAGATAAACGCGGCGGCGGCGGAAAGGGGTGTACCCATCTCGGTAATAGCAAAACAATACACCGAGGCTTACCATACCGATCTTGCCGAGTTGGGTGTGTTGCCGCCCGATATAGAACCCAGGGCGACGGCTCACGTAGACCAGATAATCGAGATGATTTCGGTATTGATCGACAAGGGATACGCCTACGAAGCCGGGGGCCACGTGCTGTTCAATGTCGCCGCCTTTTCAGCGTACGGCGCGTTGTCTCATCGGCAGCTGGAAGAGATGCTGGCCGGCGCCCGTATCGAGGTGGCGTCCTATAAGAACAACCCGGGGGACTTTGTTCTGTGGAAGCCCTCCACAGAAGACCAGCCGGGCTGGGACAGCCCGTGGGGCCGCGGCAGGCCAGGCTGGCATATCGAATGCTCGGTCATGTCGAAGATACACCTCGGTGAAACCATAGACATTCACGGCGGTGGGCACGATCTCATCTTTCCTCACCATGAAAACGAACTGGCGCAAAGTACCTGTGCCCATGACGGCAAGCTGTTCGTGCGATACTGGGTGCACAACGGTTTCGTCAACGTGCATAGCGAGAAGATGTCCAAATCACTGGGCAATGTGCTGCTGGTCAGGGATTTGCTGGCGCTGGCGCCTGGTGAAGCAATACGTCTGGCGTTGTTGAGCGCTCACTACCGGGCCCCGCTGGACTGGAGCGATGGCACCTTGTTGCAGGCAAAACGCCGGCTTGACGGGCTTTATCAGACAATACGCGGCCTCGAGGATGTGCAGGCCGATGCGGATGCGGAAATCCCGGAAGTCTTTGTTGAAGCGCTGAACGATGATCTCAATACCCCCAGGGCCCTGGCGGAGCTGTCATCTCTGGCCAGACAGGCCAATACGACGGATGATGCCGGGCAGCGTGCGCTGTTGAAGGCACAGTTGATCCGGTGTGGCGAGGTCCTGGGGCTTTTACAAGACGACCCGGCCAGTTGGTTCGGGAGTGAATCAACGGACCTGGACAAAAACCTGATCGACTGTCTCGTCAAAGAGCGAAACGAGGCCCGGCTGGCCAGGGACTACGAAAAAGCGGATGCCGTACGCAATAAGCTGGATGAATTGGGCGTAATGATCGAGGACGGCCCTGAGGGCAGTCGATGGCGGAAAGTATGAGTCCGGAAACCGGTGAGATAGAACAGGCGCAACAGGAACTGATCAGCGAGTTCCGGTTGTTCGATGACTGGATGGGGCGTTACGAGTATCTGATTGATCTCGGCAAGCAGTTACCGGAATTTCCCGAGGAATGGCGGAACGAGGCAAACAGGATCCGCGGCTGTCAGTCACAGGTCTGGATTCAGTCCGGGATGC
>CAXMTM010000292.1:0-4551 GCA_964196385.1 Arenicellales bacterium | reverse complement strand
CTGGCTGACCGGCAGCGGTACATCAACGCCAGGAGCACACTGCGCGGACTGGTGGATTTGAACATCGTGCCGGTGGTCAATGAAAATGACGCCGTGGTCACCGACGAAATCAGGTTCGGGGACAACGATACGCTGGCGGCGTTGGTCGCCAACCTGATAGAAGCGGAAGTTCTGGTGCTGTTGACCGATCAGGACGGTTTGTACAGTGCCGACCCCCGTGTACAGCCGGATGCCGAACTGATCAGGGAAGCGCAGGCGGGAGAGGGGCACCTGTTCGGGATGGCCGGGCCGGCCAGCGCGGTAGGTCGGGGAGGGATGCGCACCAAGCTGGAGGCCGCCGAAAAAGCGGCGCGCTCGGGGACGTCTACGCTTATCGCCAACGGGGCTGTGAACGATGTGTTGATGAAACTCAGGGACGGAGAGGAGTTGGGTACGCTACTGTTTTCGAAGGGCTCGCGGTTGGCCGCCCGCAAGCAATGGCTGGCCGGTCAGTTACAGGTCAAGGGCAGTCTGAATCTTGACGCGGGTGCTGCACGGGTCCTGAGCAGGGATGGACGGAGTTTGTTATCGGTCGGAGTCACCCGCGTGGGGGGTGAATTCAAGCGCGGCGAACTGGTCGCCTGTGTCAACCCGGAGGGCACCCAGGTCGCAAGAGGACTCGTCAACTACAGTTCAGGGGAAGCCCGTCAGATTATCGGCCACGCCAGTACGGAGATCGAAGCCTTGCTGGGGTATACCTACGAGCCCGAGTTGATCCACCGGGACAATATGGTGTTATTGTAGGCCGGATTCAGGCTGCGTCTATCTGGCGCAGACGGTTGTTCAAACGGCTCTTCAGGCGTGCTGCGCGATTATGATGATGATGCCCCTTGTGTACGGCTGAGTCGATGCTGGACACGGCATCGCGATAAGCTGTTTCGGCCGCCTGTCGATCCTTGTTTTCCAAAGATTTGATAAAGTTCTTGATGGAAGTGCGTAAACTGGAGCGTTGGCTGGCGTTGCGCAACCGGTTGTTCGTATTCTGTCGTGCCCGCTTGCGGGCTTGTGCTGAATTAGCCACTGTATATCAGGTCCTTGGGGAAAGGCGCGGACTATCCGGATTTTGGGGGTTGATGTCAATAGTTAGTGCGGGTAGTCCGGCTTTATGTTTATGCACGGTGCCCCCCAACGCTCTTTTTCTATATATTCTCTCCGCATCAGCTAACTATTCTACGGAATGTCAAAAAAACTGATTAAATCCACCGCCGTGACCGGCGGCATGACACTGCTGTCCAGGATCAGTGGGCTGGTCAGGGATATCGCCTTCGCCAATATTATGGGCAGTGGCCTGGTGGCGGATGCCTTTTTCGTGGCGTTTCGGGTACCCAACTTTTTTCGCCGAATCTTCGGCGAGGGGGCGCTGTCCCAGGCATTCGTGCCGGTGTTTTCGGAATACAAGGAAACCGCGACCCCGCAGCAAACCCAGGATTTTCTGGATCACATGACCGGTAAACTGACCGTAATCCTGGTGCTGATTACCGTCGTGGGTATTTTGATTGCGCCGGGATTCGTGGCGGTGATCGCCCCGGGGTTTCTCGACAACAGCCAGAAATTTCAGTTGACCGTCGATGCGCTCAGGATCTGTTTTCCCTACCTGATATTCATTTCTCTGGTGGCGGTTTCTGCCGGGGTTCTCAATACCTGTGGAAGATTTGCCGTACCGGCCGCCACTCCCGTGTTATTGAACCTCAGTCTGATCGGGGCCGCATTCTGGCTGGTGCCCATCGTGGACAACGCCGCAATTGCACTTTCCGTCGGCGTCGTGATCGCGGGCCTGGCGCAGTTGCTACTGCAGATTCCCTTTCTCAAAAAGGAGGGGCACCTGCCCATACCCAGGGTCAGGCGGACTGATGACGGCGTCAGAAAAGTGTTCAGGCTTATACTGCCGGCCATATTCGGCGTGTCGGTGGCGCAGATCAATGTTCTGGTCAACACACTGCTGGCATCGTTTCTGGTAACGGGCAGCGTTTCCTGGCTGTACTATTCCGACCGGGTCATGGAATTTCCGCTCGGCGTATTCGGCATCGCGCTGGCAACGGTGATCCTGCCCAGCCTGTCGAAGTTGCACGCCCGGGGGGACGGCCACTCATTTTCAGAGTTGCTGGACTGGGCCCTGCGCTGGGTATTTATTATCGTACTGCCGGCAGCCATCGGCTTGATTATGTTGGCAGACGGGTTGATCGCGACACTGTTCCAGTACGGGGCGACCACCCCGCATGATGCAAACATGATGTCGAACAGCCTGATCGGGTTTGCTGTGGGTCTGCTGGGCCTGGTGATGGTGAAAATCCTCGCACCGGGTTTTTTCGCACGCCAGAACACAAAGACACCGGTCAAGGTCGGCGTCATTGCAATGGTGGTGAACATGGTGGTGGCAATTGCGCTGTTCTACCCGCTCAAGCATGTGGGCCTGGCCATAGCCACCTCTGTTGCGGCGTGGGTCAACGCGGGATTGTTGTACAAGCTGCTACGGGCCGAATCCATCTATGTACCGCAGCGGGGATGGCTGCCTTTGTTCCTCAAGGTGGGAACCGGCGGCCTGGTCATGGCCGCGGTTCTGTACTGGTGTGCGGGTAGTTCCGAGCTGTGGATCAACGCTCCGATCTGGGAACGGGTGTCAAGGTTGGGTTTATGTGTGGCCCTGGGCGCCATCGTTTACTTTGCCGTTTTGATTGTATTTGGCATCAGGCCTAAACATCTGCTTCTGAATAAGGCAGAATTCGACCTATGAGCTTGATGAACAACACCCAGATTGCCCAGATTGGTTCAGTGGACGAACCGCGCGTATTTACCCTGGACGAAGCACGGGAGCTGTTTCCCCTGGTGCGGCGAATCACTGCCGAGGCTTATGAAGAACTGCAACCGGTCAAACTGCGCCTGCGCAATATGTTGTCTACCGACCCCCGCATCGTTCAGGTGGAAAAAGCCTACGAGGAAATCGTCAAGCGCTGGGTCAGCAAGATGGAGCGTCTGGGTCTGGTGGTCAAAGGGTTGTGGCTGGTGGACTTCGATACCGGGGACGGGTATTTGTGCTGGAAGTATCCGGAGTTGCAGATCAACCACTATCACGATTACGCCACGGGATTTGCTGAACGTCGAAACCTGAGTGAAATTATCGAAGAAATAGATCCGGATTGGGCATAACCTGTGCAGCATGGAACTGATCCGTGGTTTTCTAAATGTCCGTAAGCACCACCGTGGTTGTATTGCCTCCATAGGTAACTATGACGGGGTGCATCGCGGGCACCAGGCAATAGTCAGGCAACTCCTGCGCAACCGGGACGCATTCGCACTGCCCGCGCTCATCATCACCTTCGAGCCCCACCCCCTGGAGTACTTCAGGGGCGGCGACCAGATCCGGATCACTTCCCTCAGGTCGAAGATAAATCTGCTCGCGGAGTACGGCATCGAGCGCATACTCTGTCTGCGGTTCAACGAATTTCTGGCCAATATGAGTGCCGAAAGTTTTATGCAGGACTTGTTGATTGATGGATTAGGTGTTAAACATCTGGTGGTCGGGGATGACTTCAGGTTCGGCAAGGCCCGGGCGGGGGATTTCGGTGTGCTCAGAGAGTTTGGGGAGCACCACGGATTTTCTGTTGAACACACGGATACCTACATGGTGAACGGCGAACGCGTCAGCAGCACACGTATCCGCCAGGCACTGGAGTTGGGGCAGTTGGATCTCGCCGAACTGCTGCTGGGCCGGCCTTACAGTATCTCCGGTCGGGTTGCCCACGGCGATAAACTGGGCCGGACGTGGGGATTCCCGACCGCAAATATCAACCTGCAGCATCAGAATCCGCCGCTAAACGGCATTTATGTCGTGGAGGTGGAGGGTCTGGAGGAAGCCCTTGTCCCGGGAGTCGCCTATGTGGGCACGCGGCCGACCGTGGACGGTACGCGCAGGGTGCTGGAAATCCATCTGATCGGGTTTGATCGAAACATCTATGGCGAGCGGATTGTGGTGTATTTCCTGGAAAAGATCCGGGCGGATGAAAAGTTTGATGATCGCGAAGCGTTGATAGCGCAGATTGCGAAGGACAAGTTGGACGCGGAGCTTTTTTTCAAGCGGCGATCCTGAACGGAAAATTGTAAGAAGCAAATGAAAGAAGAAAACAAAATCAACTACAAGAGCACCATAAATTTACCCTCCACGTCGTTTCCGATGAAGGCCAACCTTGCACAGCGCGAGCCCGGATTTCTGAAACACTGGAATGACATCGATCTTTATGCGTCACAGCGGACAATGGCTGCGGGGCGGCCGAAATTCATACTGCACGACGGTCCTCCCTATGCCAACGGGGCCATTCACATAGGGCACGCAGTGAACAAGGTGTTGAAAGACATAATCGTCAAATCGAAGACATTGAGTGGTTTCGATTCCCCCTATGTGCCGGGCTGGGATTGCCATGGCCTGCCCATCGAGCATGAAGTCGAAAAAAAGACCGGCAAGGGCGCGAGCCGGACCGACCCCGGGGAGTTCAGAAAGAAGTGCCGTGCCTACGCGGG
>CAXMTM010000291.1:0-4943 GCA_964196385.1 Arenicellales bacterium | reverse complement strand
TCGTGGTTGTCTTTCTGGGCTGTCGAAAACAGGGATGTTTTCGCCACAGCGTACAAAGACGTATTTACAGCGTCCCTGAAAGATAACCACGATACCTCTGTAACTAATTCTGCACGGTCTTTTTGAGAAGTTACGGCTATTGATATTCTGCACAAAGCCCCCAGAATTGACGACATGGCCCAGACAGAACAATACATTGTAGATACCGACGAGGCATCGTTTGACCGGGACGTCATCCAAAACTCCTTCGAGCACCTGATGCTCGTTGACTTCTGGGCGGCCTGGTGCGGCCCGTGCCGTTCGTTGACGCCTATTCTCGACAAGCTGCTGGTGAAGTACTCCGGATCCGTGCGGCTGGCCAAGGTCAATACCGACGAGCAACAGCAACTGGCCGCTCGCTACGGGGTGCGCAGTCTCCCTACCGTGTTTTTATTCAAGAATGGAGAGGCGGTCGATCAGTTCATGGGCGTACAACCGGAGTCCGTCATACAGCAGATCATCGACAAGCATGTCGATCGAGAATCTGACAATCAGCTGCAACAAGCCAGGAATTTACATGGCGCGGGCAACGTAGACGAAGCGATCGCCCTGCTCCTTAAGGTGGTGTCCGATGACCCGGAAAATGATCGTCCAAAGTTTGTACTGGTTGATTGGCTCACTGAACAGAACCGTTTCGCAGAAGCGGAAACAGTGCTGGAGTCGGTGTCCAGAGATGCCAAAAACGACGATAGCCGCTACCCGTCGCTGCTCGCCCGTATAGAATTCGGTCTGGAAACAAACGCGACGTTGTCATTAGACAAACTGGTCCAATCCGTGGCGGATAACAGCGCGGACCTGGAAGCGCGTTTCCAGCTCGCCGGGCGGCTGGTTCAGGAAAAAAAACTGGCCGAGGCTCTGGACCAGCTCATCGAAATAATCAGGCGAGACAAATCCTTCCGCCAGGACAAACCCAGAAAAACTATCCTGAAAATCTTTGACCTTGCCGGCGGCAAGGGCGAATTGGTGAATCAGTACCGGCGGCAACTGGCGCAAGCGCTCAACTAGGAGCCTGTCCGAGAATAGAAGCCGTAGCAGTCTCCGATGGGGTCAGGCCTTGCATTTTGCATCGTTGTAACAGATACAAAATGCAAGGCCTGACCCCATTTCTCATTTCTCTCACCCTCTGGGGTGATGTTGCTGGTGCAACCGCTTTAAACGTTCCTGTGCTACGTGGGTATAGATCTGTGTGGTGGACAGGTCGGAGTGCCCCAGAAGCATCTGTACCGAGCGCAGGTCGGCACCGTGGTTCAGAAGGTGTGTCGCAAAAGCGTGGCGCAAGGTGTGCGGTGACAGCGGGGTGTGGATGCCGGCCACAATTCCGTAGCGCTTGATCATCTGCCAACAGGCCTGCCTCGTCATCGACCGGGCGCGCCGGGTAACGAACAATGCGTCCGATTGCTTTGTGCCGAGAATGGCTCTTCGGGCTCCGGCAGTGTATCGCATCAAAAACTCGATAGCGGCCTCGCCCAGCGGCACCAATCGCTCTTTGCCGCCCTTGCCCATGACGCGAATCACGCCCGTGATGACATCCACTTCCGTGCTGCGCAGATTAACCAGTTCCGACACCCTGAGCCCCGTCGCGTAAAACGTTTCCAACATCGCACGGTCCCGCAAGCCAAGGCTGGAATCGGTGTCCGGCGCCGCCAGCAATTCCTCCACTTCCTGCTCGCTCAGGGAGTGTGGCAGCGGCCGACCGAGTTTTGGGGCTTCGATCTCTGCGGATGGATCCGTAGTGATCCGGTTTTCCCTCAGTTGATAGCGGTAAAAACGCCTGTATGTGGACAAGCAGCGAGCCACGGTCCGGGCGCTGATCCGTCTCAGGAACAGGGTGTGCAAATACGAGTACAGATGCTCAGGCCCGGCGTCGATCAGGGTAGCATCCTGCTTTGCCAGATCTCCGGCCAAACCCTCGAGGTCCGTGCGATAGGCTTTGAGCGTGTTATCACTAAGGCCGTGTTCCAGCCACAATGCTTCTAGAAACTGCTCCACGATTTCCCGGTTTTCAACGGACAAGGAATGCGGGCGATTGCGCTTCAATCCAGGCCCTGCTCCTGCAACCACAGGTCCTGTATTTTTCTCTCCACGGAAATGACCCTGCCGGGATCGGTGATGACCTGCAGCAACCCTTCGTACATTGCTCTGGCATCCGCCAGCATGCCTCCCAGCGCGAGCGCTTCGGCAGCATGGTAACGTGCGGTCTGGCCCCACATGTCAAAATTATCTCCACCTGAAGATGCGGACCTGATATAGGATTCCGCGGCTTGCGCATACTGTTCCATTCCCTTCAATGAATCCGCAATCCAGAAATGGAGCTCTCTTTTTTGTTTTTGCGAGTCGACTCGTTCCTGTATGATCAGGAGCAACTCATAGGCCTGCGCGTATTGATCCACGCTTTGCAAATCAAAGACCAACTGCATGATGCGGCTCGCCAGATTTTCTTCCAGGCTCACTTTTGACCTTACCATCTGGTCGAGCAAAACCGTCCCACCCGCCAGGTCCCCGGAATAAATCGCCAACCGCGCCCGGATGAGCTTCCATTCGTCCGGGTCCTGACCAGCGTAAGTTGCAGTCAGGTCCTGCGCCATGGAAGCAGCGAGGTTTATTTGCCGCTTCTGGACGGCGTATCTAACGATGCGATGCCGTATCGAAGGCGGGGTATCTCCGATCGTTTCGAACATCGATCGATCGGTGTACAGGCTGATGGCGACATATTCGAGATCGGCGCCCCGCAAAATATCGTAGAACTCACCGTGTAGCCTGTCTTTTTGCCCGGACCCTTCCGCTTCCACGGCAAGCAGGGCATGGATAGCACGGGCAGCGTACTTATTTCCGGACTTGATTTTTATCGCACTCCTGAGCCAGGCATCCGTATCACCGACGAGAAGATTTTCCCGATTACCGATGTCTGCGCCCAGCGCCCTGTAGGCCCGCCACAGGTCCGCCGGTGAAAATTCAACGGGGTGTTCCACGTCGGTCTGCAGGGGCCGCGAGAACAATTTTTCGAGCGCCTTGACCCGCAGGGTTTTGTCCGATGATTTGTCCGCGGCCTCGGCCTGTAACGACCACACCCGCTGCATCACGATGGGTTCATCATCAGATCGTTTTACCCGCTCGTACAAAGCAGCGGACTGCTTGATGACGTCTTCGGGCTTGTCCACACCGGAGCGGAGTCGGCTCAGTCCGCTGAGTGCCCGGGCACGATCGTTCTGGACCAGTGAAAATTGAGCTGCAGCTTGCCGGAATGACCCCGACTTAAGCAGCGTAAGACCGTACAGATATAACCAGTTCTGGTCAGTGGGGGCGTATTCCTTCTGATAGCGTTCCATGGCGATCTGTGCATCGATCAGCCGACCGTCCAGTAAATAACTCCGTATCAGCAGCCGGCGCCAATGGGAAATCTGAATCGAATCTCCACTGCCGTGCCAGATCAATTCCCGCAAATATTTCCGGCTTTGCCCGCCGCGCTCGGACTGCAGGAGCATTTCGACGGCATGGGTAACGATGCGGTGCTGATTTATAAGGGGGAGTTCAGCAGGCATCCGTTCGAGCCGGCCGGTCAAGGCATCCCAGGCGCCCTGTTTCCGATATATGGCCAGGCGCAGTTGTTCCGCCCGCACCCAGTCTTCAGTTTGTTCAACTGGCGGCTGTCCGTTGTCCAGGGCTCTAAGCGCCAACTGGGTGGCCCCGTTGGCAGTAAGCAGCGCTACGCGCTGGAACAGATCATCGTTATCCGCGTGGCTGTCTGCGTGTCCGCACAACCCGCAC
The DNA here is from genome assembly GCA_964196385.1 of Arenicellales bacterium. GTDB lineage: Bacteria > Pseudomonadota > Gammaproteobacteria > Arenicellales > JAANXG01 > JAHEKE01. The sequence continues at coordinate 1,139 of CAXMTM010000291.1, read as the reverse complement.
AGCAACAGAATTACAGACAACCCGAACCGCGATGATTTTGACCACATCACGCTTCAGATAATGAAGGGGTTTAACCCCCATTTCTCACCGGATTGACGAGCCCTCCCTGAATCTTTGAATAAACAAGCATCTTTGAATCCACAAGGCACAACTTCAGTCGTAATGTTATCCCACGCCTTCAGTAAATGCCTTGTGAATCCAAATCTCTGCGTGATCATTTCGCCACCCGGTGAGAAATGGGGGTAAGCCGGGAGCCTGCCGGACCCGGGATATTTCTACAGTTGAGTCCGGCAGGATTCTGGAATCAGATTTTCTCCCTGATGCGCGCGGCTTTACCGGTCCGCTCCCGTAAATAGTACAACTTGGCCCTGCGAACATCACCGCGACGCTTCAGTTTAATGCTGGCGATCAGCGGGCTGTGACTCTGGAATACTCTCTCCACGCCTTCCCCATAAGAGATCTTGCGCACGGTAAACGACGAATTCAATCCACGATTTCGTGTGGCGATAACCACGCCTTCAAATGCCTGCAACCGTTCACGGGTTCCCTCTTTCACCCGAACTTGTACTTCTACGGTATCACCCGTACTGAATTCAGGGATGTCTGATTTAATCTGCTCGGCTTCGAGTTCCTGTATCAGGTTCGTCATGTCAATGCTCCTGTTCTTGTTCAACTTTAAATTCTTTCAGTAACGCCAGCTGTTCCGCATCGAGATTGGTCTCGCGCAACAACTCGGGGCGCCTCATCCAGGTGCGTCCCAAAGACTGCTTCAAACGCCAGCGCCGGATATCTTCGTGGTGTCCGCTCAGTAGTACGTCAGGCACCCGCTCGCCTTCGAACTCCTCCGGCCTCGTATAATGAGGGCAATCCAGAAGCCCTTCCATGAAAGAGTCCTGATCCGCCGATTGTTCATTGCCCAGCACACCCGGCAACTGCCGCGCCACCGCATCTATGACTACCATCGCGGCTAACTCCCCGCCCGATATCACATAATTTCCTATCGAGTACTCTCTGTCCACGTACCTTTGCACCAGGCGTTCGTCTATACCTTCGTATCTGCCGGTCAACAGAATCAGGCTCTGCTGCCCGGACAACTCCTTTACAATGCGCTGATCCAGCGGTTCTCCCTGCGGGCTCAG
>CAXMTM010000290.1:0-5604 GCA_964196385.1 Arenicellales bacterium | reverse complement strand
GTCTTTGATCCGGCACACCAGGATATCCGGTTGTATGCCGATGCTCCTCAGTTCCTTTACAGAATGCTGGGTCGGTTTGGTCTTGATCTCCCCGGCCACGTCGATATAGGGAACCAGCGTCAAGTGGATAAAAACTGTGTTTACGGCGCCCAGTTCGATGCGCATTTGCCGGATCGCCTCCAGAAATGGCAGCGACTCGATGTCACCCACCGTTCCTCCTATCTCCACCAACGCAATGTCGGCATCTCCGGCACCTTCTATGATACATCTCTTTATCTCGTCCGTAATGTGGGGGATGACCTGTACGGTTCCTCCCTGATACTCCCCTCGCCGTTCTTTGCGGATCACGCGCTCATAGATCTGGCCGGTGGTAAAATTGTTTCTGTGGCCCATGGTGGTGCGCACAAAGCGTTCGTAGTGGCCCAGATCGAGGTCTGTTTCGGCACCGTCCGCAGTGACAAATACCTCACCGTGCTGAAACGGACTCATAGTCCCCGGATCTACATTGATGTAAGGATCCAGCTTGAGCAGGGTTACTTTTAATCCACGGGATTCCAGAACCGCACCAAGGGAAGCGGCAGAGATGCCTTTACCGAGAGAGGACACCACGCCACCAGTGATAAAGATATATTTGGTCATCGCCTTAACCCGAATAGTCGTAAATCATGCACAATCTCGCATGTCTCTTGATTCCACAAAAATATTTTCTCAGTCGGCCAGAACTACTGATGACTATAACCACTGATACGATACTTCCCCGGTTGTTCCCTGTGAAACCCTCTTATACGAACAAGAGCCTGCGTGATCTTTGCGCAGCTGTATAACTATCCGGGTTAACCAAGATTACCTGCATCGTGATATCGGAGGGTGGAAGTGATTCCCACCCCGGATGGCCCTGCAGGATACCAGTACTGACTCAATTAAGGAATTAGAACTTGAAATTAATTTATTGAGAAATTGCATTATCCAATTTAAATGCCGGCATAAACGGTAACATTGATCTCAGATATCTAATGAGTTCAGATTTCTGACAAGTTCAATAATCAACAAGCTCAATTGTCAACAAGTTCAAATACCATACCGGTTTCATCATCACATGCTGCGAACGGCTGGCAATACCAATGGCCGACGACACCGGCCAGCGCATCTCCTACATACAACAATGGGATCTGATCGCGCTGCCACGGCGGTACCCCGTATTGCTGGAACAGTTTTTTCAACTTCTGATGTTTGGCGCGCCCTGGCAATCGGCAGCGTTCACCACCGCGACGTGGCCTGACACTGATCGTTTGACAGTCGTAAACGGTTTTGTTGATGCCCGTACCCATCGCCGGGCGCACCACCAGCTTTCGCCCGTTGATGAGCATGTCCCCTGCGGCATCCCGGTCCCAGTTCATCGCAGGCACCGCTTGCCTGCCCAGGGGTGCGGACAAATATAACCAGTCTCCGTAACGCCTGACTTCGACACTGCTCCAGGTTTGCACGCTTGTGGTCTTCGGCTTTATTTCGACCAGACCGTCTATCACTGACAGCAAGTGAACCCTGGACGGTGGCTGAAACCCACACTGAACGAACCAGTTGCGCAGAATGTTTATCTTTCTCTGTCTGCTCAGGCCGGCCATGGCAGGCACTGACAAAATATCAAACGGCGCCTCACGCCGATGGGGAATGATACGCAGGTCCGCCCGCGCAAATTCGTCCAGCAATTCAACCGTTTCACGCCAGTTGATTGCCGCACGGGTTATGGTTTTGGCCGCCCCGGGCCATTTTTCCCGAACCACGGGCAAAACCCGGTGCCGCAGATGGTTCCTGGTATACGACAGGTCCTCATTCATGGGGTCCTCTACCCAATCCAGTTCATGAGATCTGGCATAGTGTTCCAGGCTATCTCGATCCACATCGAGCAGAGGCCGCCACAACATCCCGGGGCCGAAAGGCCTGGACTTTCTGATTCCGGCCATGCCGTGAGCGCCCGCTCCTCGAAAAAGATTGGCCAGGATGGTTTCTGTCTGGTCGCCTGAATGATGGGCGGTTAAAAGTACGGCACCATCGCTCATCTGCTTTTCAAACCAGTGATACCGCGCCTTGCGAGCCGACGCTTCCGTGTTTTTACCGGATGGATCCGTACAATCCAGTTGTTGGGAATAGTAGCGAATGCCCAGGGCCCGGCACAGGTCCCGGCAGTGTTGCTCCCAGGTCCCCGCCCTCTCATGCAAACCATGATTGACATGCAGTGCACTAATGCGCCGGCGTTCAATTTTTTTAATATGGGCAAGCGCGTGCAATAAAACCATCGAATCCAGACCGCCGCTGAAACCGACATAAATGCCGGTGTCGTCATCTAGTTCGAATTCGCAGCGCAGGATCCGTGCCAGTCTGTCAGCACAGAACCCGGCGGCATCGGTCATCCTGATGTAAAGGTACCGTAAGCCATCAGGCGGGAGTAACGTTTCTCGACTAATTCGTCCGTCGGCAGGGATTTCAGCGCATCCACATTCCGCAGCAAAGCTTCCTTCAGCACCACCGCCACCGCTTCCGGCGCACGATGCGCACCGCCCAGGGGCTCGGGCAGCACCTCGTCGACAAGTTCGAGTTCGTGCAAGCGCCTGGCGATCAAACCCATGGCTCCCGCGGCATCTGCAGCCTTGTCGGCACTCTTCCAGAGTATCGAGGCACAACCTTCCGGTGAAATAACGGAGTAAGTCGCAAACTCGAGCATCAACAATCTATCGCACACCCCGATCGCCAATGCCCCGCCCGACCCGCCCTCGCCCACCACGATGGATATGATGGGTACGGCCAGTTCAGCCATGACATACAGGTTGCGCGCAATGGCCTCACTTTGTCCGCGCTGTTCGGCGTCGACACCCGGATATGCGCCCGGGGTATCGATGAAGGTCACCACCGGCAGCCCGAATTTTTCCGCCATACGCATCAGTCGCACAGCTTTTCGATAGCCTTCGGGCCTGGGCATACCGAAATTCCTGTACACTTTTTCGTTGGTATCGCGCCCTTTCTGGTGTCCCACCACCAGCACGGCTTGCCCGTCCAGCCGCGCCAGCCCTGCCACTATCGCGTGGTCATCTCCATACATGCGATCTCCGTGCAATTCCTGAAACTGGTCAAATATCAATGGAATATAATCCAGCGTATAGGGTCGTTGTGGGTGTCGGGATAATTGAGAAATTTGCCACGGCGTCAGCGAACTGAATATTGATTCGGTAAGTTTGTTGCTTTTCTTTTGCAGGCGAGAGATTTCTTCGGAGATATTAACGCCGCCTTCCACGCCAACATGCTTGAGTTCTTCGATTTTTGCCTCGAGTTCCGCAATGGACTGCTCGAAATCCAGAAAATTAAGGTTCACGGCATTCAGTTTCCAACAGAAATCAGGCAGCCGATTCTACGCTGTCATCCACAACAGCAGCCGGTTGCTTGCGGTAAGTGACCGCCACGGCGGATTGTCCCACCAGGTCCCGCAGTGAATCCAGCAGGCTTCCGCTCAAGGCGACGTGCCGGTCGTGGTCGACCACGAACTTACCTTCTTCATTGTCCGTGCGATAGTGAAACAGGATTTTACAGCCACCTCTGGGCGCGCTGTTCATTATTTCCTCCAGCCTGTCAATCACAGTCAGGTCTGCTGTATTGCCGTCTATGACAACGGTTATCGTGTCCGCAAACGCCTCGCGGGCCTGGTCCAGGTTGAATATGGATTCGGCGGCCATTTTGTAACCGCCGGTAAATTCATCCACACTGACCTGCCCGTGGACCACCAGCAAACTGTCATTGCGTATTACTTCCCGGTTGCGGGAAAAAAGATCGGAAAATATCGCCAACTCCAGTCTGGCGGTCTGATCATCGAGGGTGACGAACGCCATCCTGCCGCGCCGGGTATTCATCGTGCGCATGCCCACCACCAGGCCCGCCACCACCAGTGACCGATCACGGTCCGGGTTTACATCAGCCAATCTGGCATGGATCATCTGCTCCAGTTCGTCCATAAATCCGTTGATGGGGTGCCCGCTTAGGTACAGGCCGAGCGTGTCCTTCTCCGCACTCAGTAATTCTGCCTCGCTCCATTGTGGTATTTCCGTGTACCGGGCCGTCGTAGTCTGCGGTGCCTCGACGCCGAACAGGTCGGACTGGCCGGCGCGCCTGTTTTGTGATTTTTGATTAGCCAGATCCAGGGCCAGCGGCACCGACGCCATGAGGCTTGCCCGGTGGGGGCCCAGGTCGTCCATGGCGCCTGCTTGAATGAGGGATTCCAGGGCCCGTTTATTGATACGCTTATTGTCAGCGCGCGTACAGAAGTCGAACAGAGTCTCAAACGCACCGGAGGCCCGCCGCGCCTGGGTCACAGCCTCGATAACGCCCGCACCCAGACCCTTGATAGCCCCGAGCCCGTATGTGATCTGGGTGTTGTTGATCGCTTCAAAATAATACTGGCAGGTATTGATGTCGGGGTTGACGATGGTCAGCCCCGTATCCCGGCACTCGGCAATCAGGGTAACAACGCGATCGGTGTGCTCCATGTCGGCGGAAAGAGAAGAGGCCATGAAATGTGCCGGATAGTGCGCCTTCAGCCATGCCGTTTGATAGGTGATCATGGCGTATGCTGCAGAGTGTGACTTGTTGAATCCGTAGCTAGCGAATTTCTCCATAAGATCGTATATATTCGTCGCGGTATTTTCGGCGATATTATTGTTCAACGCCCCCTCGACAAATACTTTGCGCTGCGTTGCCATTTTCTCTTCATTTTTCTTGCCCATGGCGCTCCTGAGCAAGTCCGCAGCGCCAAGGGAAAACCCCGCCATTGCCCGGGCAATTTCCATCACCTGCTCCTGATACAGGATGACGCCAAAGGTCGGTTTCAGGATCGGCTCCAGCAGCGGGTGAGGATAGGCGATGGAGGCCCGGCCGTATTTGCGATCGATAAATTCATTGACCATCCCGGATTGTAGCGGTCCCGGCCGGTACAAGGCGACAAGGGCGACCAGATCATCGAAACAATCGGGCAGCAATCGCTTGATCAGGTCTTTCATTCCCCGTGATTCCAACTGAAACAGCGCTGTTGTTTTACCGGTCTTTATCAGATCGTAGGTAATAGCGTCATCCATCGGTAGATTCTTCAGAGAAACAGGTTCTTGATCGTGGGCAGTCGGCCTGTTGTTTATGGCGATCACCGCCTTGTGGATTATGGTCAGTGTCCGTAAACCCAGGAAATCGAACTTGACCAACCCGATCGCCTCGAGGTCATTCTTGTCGAATTGGGTCACCATCTGGTCACTGCCCTGCTCGCAGTACAAAGTCGTAAAGTCAGTAAGTTCCGACGGTGCTATAACCACCCCGCCGGCGTGTTTACCGACGTTTCGCGCAAGACCTTCGAGGCCTCTGGCAATATCCAGAAGCTGTTTAAGATCCTCTTCTTTTTCGTAACGTTCAGCCAGCAACTCCTCCTGTTGCAGTGCATCGTCCAGGGTCATGCCCACTTCAAAGGGGATGAGTTTGGCAATCTGGTCCACAAACCCGTACGGCATGCCGAGCACCCGGCCCACATCCCGTACTACCGCCCGTGCCGCCATCGTACCGTGCGTTACTATCTGGGAT
>CAXMTM010000289.1:0-8299 GCA_964196385.1 Arenicellales bacterium | reverse complement strand
TGACGACCCGAAATCATGAAACGAATCCACACCCACATTTATACTTCTTATGGATCCATAACGGTGGAGCTTGAATCCGACGCCCTGGAGCTCACCGTGCAAAACTTTGTGCGCTACGTCGAGGATGGATTTTACGACAACTCGCTGATCCATCGCGTCATTGACAGCTTTCTCATCCAGGGCGGCGGCTTCGAGCCGGAATTCATCCAGAAAACGACGCGGTCACCGATCAGAAACGAAAGCGCCAATGGACTCAAGAACAAGCGGGGAACCATTGCCATGGCGAGGCTTGCGGAGGAACCCGACTCCGCCACGTCCCAGTTTTTCATCAACATCAAAGACAACAACGTGCTTGACTACCAGCCCGGGGACCCTGCTAACCCGGGATATTGCGCCTTCGGGTGGGTAATCGAAGGGATGCAGGTCATCGATCATATCGAAGACGTGGGCACCACCACCTTTGGAGACCACAAGGACGTACCGATCAAGGAAATTGTAATCAATAAAATGGAACTGATTCGCAAAGCATGACCATTTACTTTATCTCCGACCTGCACCTGACCACCCAGCGCCCGGAATCCACCGAACTGTTTTTAAACTTCCTCGACACCCTTGCAGCGGGTACCGGGGCCGTTTATATCCTTGGAGACCTGTTCGAATTCTGGATTGGAGACGATGCGGCCGAGGCCGTCGGCCAGAGCGGGGTGCTGGCGGCAATGAAACAAGTCGCGGACCGGGGTGTACCCATGTATTTTATTCACGGCAACCGCGATTTTCTTGTCGGCCACGATTTTGAGCAAGCCACCGGTTGCAGAATCCTGCCGGACCCCAAGCAGATCGTGCTCGGCGATTCAAGGGTGATGCTGATGCACGGCGACAGCATGTGCAGCGACGACGTCGAGCACCAGCAGTTCCGGAAAACAGTCAACGACCCGGCCTGGCAGCGTGAATTCCTCCAGCTTCCGATAGAAAAGAGAATCGAGCTTGCCATGGATGCCCGTTCCCGGAGTGCACTGCACAAATCCATGACCAGCATGGAAATTATGGATGTAAACCCGGACACGGTGGCCCATGAAATGCAAACCCACGATTCCGACTTCCTCATCCACGGCCACACCCATCGACCGGGCATACACAAGGTGGATGTCAACAGCAGGCAGTCAACCCGCATCGTGCTGGGCGACTGGTACACCCAGAGCAGCGTACTTCAATACGAATCCGGTGTCTTCCAGTTAACCGCCGATGGCAGGAAATTTCCCCCCGTGCGAGCCTGTGTAACGGCGCCGGTATCCTGAACTGTTTCAGGAATAGCTGTAGCTGTTGACGTCGTTTAGCTCCAGCGCGTTGGAAGCCCGCATTTTGGCGTCGTCGCTGCGCGCTTTTTGCAGGTTGTAGAGATAATCCTCACTGACGTCACCGGTCACATAACTGCCGGAAAAGCACGACGTTTCGAACTGTGTTACCGACGGGTTGCCCTCTTGGGCGGCGTCGGTCAGGTCTTCCAGGTCCTGGTAGATCAGGCGGTCCGCGCCGATTTTACGGCAAACCTCCTGTTTGCTGCGGTCACAGGCAACCAGTTCGTGCCCATCCGGCATATCGATGCCGTAGACATTCGGAAAACGGACCGGGGGCGCGGCGGATGCAAAATAAACTTTCTTCGCCCCGGCGTCCCGGGCCATTTGAATGATCTGCGTCGACGTATTGCCGCGTACTATGGAATCGTCCACTAAAAGCACGTTCTTGCCCTTGAATTCCAGTTCTATGGGATTGAGTTTCTGGCGCACGGAGTTCTGGCGCTGCTCCTGGCCGGGCATAATAAAAGTGCGCCCGATATAGCGGTTCTTGATGAATCCTTCACGGTATTTGAGGCCCAGCTCATAGGACATCTGCAACGCCGCCGTACGGCTGGTGTCCGGTATGGGTATGACCACATCGATGTCCCGGTCGGTCCATTCCTTCATAAGTTTGTAGGCCAGTTTTTCACCCATGCGCAGGCGCGTTTTGTGCACCGCGATGCCATCTATAATCGAGTCCGGCCTGGCCAGATAAACGTGTTCGAAAATACACGGGGCACGATGGGTAACGGGTGCGCAGACACGCCTGTTTACCCGCCCTTCGTAGTCTACATAAACCGCCTCCCCGGGTTCGAGATCCCCCACCAGTTCGAAGCCGAGCACATCCAGTGCAACACTTTCCGAAGCGAACATGTGTTCCAGCCCGTGGCCCGCATCTCTGGTGCCGTAAACCAGTGGCCGGATGCCATAGGTATCCCTGATTGCCAGAATCCCGCCGCCGACGATCATGGCGACAATGGCATACGCACCCCGGCAGCGTCTGAACACGCCTGCCACCGCCTGGAATATGTCGTCCGTACTGAGATGATCTCTGCGCTGTCCTATTGCCGCGCGCAATTCATGGGCCAGAACGTTCAACAGGATCTCCGAATCCGAAGACGTGTTGAGGTGGCGCAAATCTTCGCGAAACAGGCTCATCCTGAGTTCCGCGGCGTTGGTCAGATTGCCGTTGTGTCCGAGCGCCAGGCCGAATGGGGAATTGACGTAGAACGGTTGTGCTTCGGCGGGGGAACTCGAACCGGCGGTGGGGTAGCGGCAGTGGCCGATGCCCATGTTGCCGGCCAGGTGACGCATGTGGCGGGTGTGAAACACGTCCCGGATCAATCCGTTGTCTTTACGTAAAAAGACCTGTTCGTTGTCGCTGGTGATGATACCGGCCGCATCCTGCCCACGGTGCTGAACCAGAGTCAGCCCATCGTAAATCGACTGATTAACGGGGCTGTGCCCGAGTATACCAATGACGCCGCACATGAGATTATCCCGCCTCCAACCCGCCAGGAGCCTGTCCGAGAATAGAAGCCGTAGCGAGGGGAAGCCATTTTGAGTTCATTTTTTCGATCATTTGAGGAGAATAGTTATTCATATTTGACAAAAATGAGTGGGAAAATGGGCCAAAGGGCTTTCCCGCAGTAGGCTCTCTATTCTCGGACAGGTTCCTGGTCAGGACCACCGGGAGCACGGTTTTGATGACCAGAACCAGGGGCTGAAAATGCGCCGCAAGCAACGACGCTTGCCACCATTTTTCCTTGGGCAGCACCGTTTCCTGGGCAAACAGCATGAGCACGGCAATGATAACCAGCCCCTTGAGTCCCCCGAACAGGCCGCCCAACGCACGATCCGTTCCCTTGATGCCACTGACGGCCAACATTTTATGCAGCAGAAAACTGATGATGGTCAGCAACAGCAGGGAACATACGAACAACGCCGCGAATGCGGCAACGACCCGGAGTATCGGTGTTTCGATATACGGTTCCAACACGTAACTGACGGGCTCCGCAAAGGTGAATGCCACCCAGAATGACAGAATCCATGAGGTCAGGGACAGCACTTCCTTGATGAACCCCCTGATAGTGCCAATGATTGCAAAAATCAGGACCACGCCGATAATGGCCAGATCGAACCAGTTCATGGATAGGCTGCGATATATCCTTCTTCACCGCCGGTCACCTGCTGCACGCGTTTTCGAATACGCGCGGCCTCGACGCGTTGCGCGTACGGCCCAACCCAGACCCGTGTAGCCAGACTCTTGTCGGTTTTTATTTTCGTTGTCGATGGCGAAAACCCGGCTTGTTGCAATCTTTTAACCACGCGGTTTGCGTTGTCCTGCTTGCTGAAAGTCCCCACCCGTACGACCCAACCGGGCTCATCCGGCGCCTTGGTAACGGGCTTGGCTTTGGGCGCAGGTTTGGGCTTTGCCGGCGGGTCCGATTTTGCCACCTTCTTCTTTTTGATTTTTGGCTTCGCCGGGACCACAGGATCAACTGCCGGCGCCGGGCTTTCGGTCAGGCCGCCCGATGACTTTTGTTGCAGCGGTTTTGGCATCGGCTGCGGTGTCGCGCCGCCGATAGGGGTGATTTTCGAGACAAAAACCTTGGACTCGAGGGACGGAAACAGCTGCGATTCATCGCCGCTGCCGTCCGGGTCCTTGCCCCCCAGCAAGGCGGGAAGAACCACCACCCCGAATCCAATCAAAATTAAGGCTCCTAACAGACGTTTTTTCAAATCAAACTCTGACTCGGGCGCTGACTTCGCCATTATTGCGTTACGCGGTCACTATTTTCCAGGGCGCGGATTATATCACCCACAGTGTGAAAGGACCCAAAAACCACAATTCGATCGGCGGGTTTCGCGGCCCTTTGCGCCGCCGTGAATGCGGATACCACCGAGTCGTGTGTCGATACGGGATTTGAAACGCCGGCTTCCATCTCCCGGGCCAGTTCCTGCGCTGAACACCCCCTTGCATCGTGAATGCTGCCGACATACCACTCATCCACCAGCGGGCCCAGCAACTCGCTCATGCCCCGCACCGGCTTGTCCTTCAACATGCCGCACACGGCGAGCGTACGCCCGGGGTTTGGCCGCTCATGGAGGTTATTTCTCAACCCCGTAATCGCCGCTATATTGTGGGCCACGTCGAGGACAATTTCCGGCGCTCCTTCGATCAGTTCAAAACGTCCGCGCATGCACACGCAAGCCAGTGCACTGCGCAGCTGATCCGCGCTGATCCGCACCAGAGATTTGATGCTCATCAGCACCATTATCGCGCCGGCGACGTTGTTTGACTGGAAATTTCCGGTCAGTGTCGGCGCCGGCAAGCCACTGAAGCTGTCGTCCGGTCCGATCCAGCGCCAACCCTCTTCGTCTTTTTCCATGCGGAAGTCGACGCCCAGTTGATACAACTCGGCCCCGCTCTCCCGCGCGCATTCCAAAATGGCATCGGGCGGGTCGGGATCGGCACAGATTGCGGGTCTGCCGGGCCGGAAAATCCCGGCCTTCTCCACCGCGATGCGCTCCCGGTCGACCCCCAGCCAATGTTCGTGGTCAATGGCTATGCTGGTCACCAGAGAGGCACTGGCATCCACCGCATTGACCGCGTCCAGCCTCCCCCCCATACCAACTTCCAGTACCGCCAGGTCCACCCCCCGGGATTGAAAAATGAACAGCGCGGCGAGGGTTCCAAACTCGAAGTAAGTGAGCGGGGTATCGCCTCTGGCCTCTTCAATGGCGGCAAACGCTGAACACAACTCCGCTTCACCCGCCATATTGCCATTGATGCGGATACGCTCGGCATAGCTCACCAGGTGGGGGGAGGTATAAGTACCGATACACAAATCAGTCCGGCACAGCACGGTGGTCATTATTTCTACGGCGGAACCCTTGCCGTTGGTGCCGGCGACATTGATCGCGTGGAAGTCCAGCCCACCCGGAAACAATCGTTTTAAAACTGCGTCAACCCGATCGAGCTGCAGATCAATGGACCTGAAATGCACCGACTCGATGTAGTCGAGCCATTGCTCAAGTGTCTTCACTACCATCGACCGCGGCCTCCGCCGCAACCTCATCCCGGTCGGGCATGAGCATACTCAACAAGCCGGATATGGTCGCCCGCATCTGACGGCGATCGACGATCATGTCGATGGCGCCGTGCTCGAGCAGGAACTCGGTACGTTGAAACCCCTCGGGCAAGGTCTGGCGCACGGTCTGTTCGATCACCCGGGGTCCGGCAAAACCGATCAGGGCTTTGGGCTCGGCGATTATGACGTCACCCAGCATGGCCAGGCTGGCCGACACTCCCCCCATGGTGGGATCGGTGAGTATGGATATGTAAGGAATTCCGGCACGGGACAAGCGGGTCAGTGCGGCGCTCGTTTTTGCCATTTGCATCAGTGAAAACAGGGCCTCCTGCATACGCGCCCCGCCCGAGGCACTGAAGCACACCAGTGGAATATGTTCATCGACGCAACGATCGACCGCACGTACAAAGCGCTCCCCCACCACCGAACCCATGGAGCCTCCCATGAACTCAAATTCGAACGCGAGTGCGACCAGCGGCTTGTTTTCCAGCGCCCCCCTGGCCGCGATCAATGCATCGGTCAGGCCCGTCTTTTTCTGCGCCTCGATGATGCGATCCCGGTATCTGCGCTTGTCCCTGAACTTCAGCGTATCCCTGGGCCTGAGATCGAATGCAATCTCTTCCCACTCCTCGCTGTCGAGAAAGTGTGTCAACCGGATTTGCGCCGAAATCCTCATATGCTGATCGCACTTGGGGCAAACCTCCTGACTCCTCTCCAGTTCCGCGCGGTACAGGACTGCCGCGCAGCCCGGGCACTTCGTCCACAGCCCCTCGGGCACACCGCGCTTGCCGGCCCCGGCGCCGTGTTTGATCTTGGGCGGAAGGATTCTTTCGAACCAGTTCATGACCCTTTCGGCTGCCGCCGTTGCACCTGATCCATGGCCGTACTCAGGCCGGCGATGAAGGCCGACGCTTTGCGGATCATTTCGTCGACGTCGCCCACGTTGTCGGCCACGATGCGCACCAGTGCGCTGCCGACGATGACCGCATCGGCGAATTCGGCGACCCTTGCCGCGGCTTCCGGGCTGTCGATGCCGAAACCGACCCCGAGCGGGAGATCGGTGTGGCTCCTGATATCGTTGAGTCGGGCCTCGGCTTCATCGGGATCGATGTTTGCCGCACCGGTCACTCCGCGCAGCGCCACGTAATATATAAAACCACTGGCATCTTCACAGATGAGTTTTATTCTCTGCGCGGTGCTGGTAGGCGCCAGCAGGTGCACGATGTCGATGCCGTGCTGTGTCAATACAGCGTGCATCCCGGCGCCCTCTTCCGGCGGCATATCGACGATAATGACCCCGTCTATGCCGGCGTCGGCGGAAGTCGACGCAAACCTTTCATAGCCCATAACCTCGATCGGATTCAGGTATCCCATCAGCACCACCGGCGTCGTGCTGTCCCGTTCCCTGAAACTGCGCACCAGGTCGAGCACATCGCCGAGGCCGACACCCGCTGCCAGCGCCCTTTCACTGGCCGCCTGGATAACAGGGCCATCGGCCATGGGGTCTGAAAAAGGCACGCCGAGTTCGATGATGCCGGCCCCGGCCGCCACCAGCCCATGCATCAGCGGAACCGTAACCTGCAATCGCGGGTCGCCGGCGGTAACGAAGGCCACCAGCGCCGCCTTGTTGCGCGACCTGAGTTCGTCAAATGTCGTCTCGATCCTCGACATCAGACTTTTATCCCCTCGATTGCGGCGACGGTATGGATGTCCTTGTCGCCACGGCCTGAAAGATTGACCACTATTGTTTGTTCCGATGACATCGACGGGGCGATACGCATGGCATGGGCCACCGCGTGACTGGACTCCAGCGCCGGGATGATGCCCTCCAGCCGGGTCAGCATGTGGAAGGCGTCGAGGGCCTCCTGGTCGGTCGCGGCGCTGTAGCGGGCGCGTCCGATATCCTTCAGCCACGCGTGCTCGGGGCCCACGCCGGGATAATCCAGACCCGCGGACACCGAATGCGTGGCCAGGATCTGCCCGTTGTCGTCCTCCATCAGGTAGGTGCGCTGCCCATGCAGCACACCGACTCTGCCGGCACACAGCGGGGCCGCATGCCTGCCCGTGTCGAGTCCTTCACCGGCCGCTTCGACGCCGTGCATTTGTACCTGCTCGTCTTTTATGAACGGGTAAAACAAGCCCATCGCATTCGAACCGCCGCCGACGCAGGCCACCAGCACATCCGGCAGGTTCCCGCTCTGCTCCAGCATCTGCTGCCGGGTTTCGCGCCCGATGACGGAATTAAAATCACGCACCATGGCCGGATAAGGGTGCGGCCCGGCAACGGTACCGATGATGTAGAAGGTGGTGTCGACATTGGCCACCCAGTCTCGCAGCGCTTCGTTCAAGGCGTCCTTCAGCGTCTTCGAGCCCGATGTCACCGGGACCACCTCGGCGCCGAGCAGTTTCATCCGATAAACGTTGCTCGACTGGCGAATAATATCCTCCGAACCCATGTACACAACACACTCCAGCCCCATGCGCGCCGCAACGGTGGCACTGGCGACACCGTGCTGGCCGGCGCCGGTTTCCGCGATGATCCTGGGCTTGCCCAGGTGCTGGGCCAGCAGGGCCTGGCCGACGGTATTGTTGATTTTGTGGGCGCCGGTGTGATTGAGATCTTCCCGCTTCAGAAAGATCCTGGCCCCGTTACAGTGTTCCGTCAGCCGCCTGGCGAAATACAAAGGAGACGGGCGCCCGACATAATGCTTGAGATCCTGGTCTAATCTATGCAGGAAATCCGGGTCATTCCTGAAGCGCTGGTAGGTCTGGTCCAGTTCTTCCAGGGCATGCATCAGGGTCTCGGCGACAAATACCCCGCCATAGGGCCCGAAGTGCCCGCCCGCATCCGGAAAATCGTAGTTCGTTACA
>CAXMTM010000288.1:0-9321 GCA_964196385.1 Arenicellales bacterium | reverse complement strand
GTGATCCTTTGTGTCGCCGCAATTCTGCTATGGTCTTTTTTCAAACTTCCACCGCAAGCGCGCATTTCTCACCGATTGAAGTAGTGCCTTGTGACCACATATCTTTGTTGACAAAGATCAAGGGGAGGGCACGTCAAACGGGTTAGAAATGGAGGCGTACGTCCTGAATGGCACTAATGTAAGTGCAATTCGGGGCCAGGCCCAGCTTGACTATCAGGGTCAGGTAAATGATAATGAGAATCATTCTCATTAAGATTTAAACTGTTGGAGTAGATGCAAAAATGAACGCGAAAGTTGCAAGACATCTTGCCGCTGCGGTCCTGGTGGTATTTGCGGGGGTGGACCAGGTGCTGGCGGATGAGGTCAACCTGTATTCAGCACGCAAGGAAGCCTTGATCAAACCTGTTTTGGATGAATTCACCAGCCAAACCGGCATCCGGATAAACCTGGTTACTGCCCAGGCGGACGCGCTGCTGGCACGCCTTGGCAGTGAGGGCAAACTTACGCCGGCCGACCTGTTCATCACCGTCGATGCCGGACGGTTGTACCGGGCCAGGAGCGCCGGTTTGTTTCAGCCCGTTACATCGCCGACGCTTCAGGACGCCGTACCCGTGCACCTCAGGGATCCCGACGGGTTGTGGTATGGTTTGTCGGTGAGGGCGCGACCGATCATGTATGTCAAGGGAAAAGTCGATCCTGCATCACTAGACCGGTACGAGAATCTCGCCGATGCAAAGTGGAAGGGCAGGATCTGTGTGCGCTCGTCAGGCAGCATTTACAACCAGTCTCTGGTGGCGTCCATGATTGCCGCCGATGGTATTGCAGACACCGAAAAGTGGGCACGGGGTCTGGTCAAAAATTTTGCCAGACCACCGTCAGGCGGCGACCGTGATCAGATCAAGGCTGCGGCGGCGGGCCAGTGTGACATTGTGTTGGCCAATACCTACTACCTGGCTGGAATGTTGAACGATAAGAAAAGCGAAACGCAGCGTGCGGCAGCGGAAAAGATGGGGATCATCTGGCCCAACCAGGACGATCGTGGTGCGCACGTCAATGTAAGTGGAGGGGGCGTCATCAAGTATGCCAGGAACAGGGAAAACGCAATCAAACTACTGGAGTTCCTGGTCAGCGATGAGTCCCAGCAGTGGTACGCTGAGAGCAATCACGAATACCCGGTCAAACCCGGTGTCAAGGCAAGCGATACCCTCAACAGATTCGGGGATTTCAAGGCGGATTCCATCAACCTGACCGTGCTTGGGGAAAACAACGCAGATGCGGTCAAACTCATGGACCGCGCCGGTTGGCGCTGACGCGAATGGCGCTTACTTAAGCGGATGCTACCAGCAATCTTTCATGTTGCGGAATTCTCTTGCCAGTTTTTTGGACAGGGGGATTTCAAGGCGGTGCACGAACGCCTCGTGGTTGGACTCGAACTCCTCCGGCGCGTAACGATAGTTCACCATCAATCCGGCGGACTCCTCTATACCTCGTCGGGATACATTGGCAAAGACATTGATCCGGTCCAGTCGGGCGCCGTTGGATAGATGGAAGTAGGCGACGGGGTCATAGAGTTTTTTTCCTAGTTTGGCGTGGGTCAGATACGCCAGGCCAAGACGCCTGAGCGGACGATCCAGGATTTTGCGAAAACTCTCCGGATCGTCTAACACGAACATCAAGGCATCGCGAAGCCCCTCCGTGTTGGCGGCATCGATTATTTTTTTTGCATCTTCTTTCAGGATCGAAGCGAGTCTATCATCGGTGAACACCTGGTTGTCCTGCAAAGCCTGTGTGAACAGCGGCATTGGAGACAGCGTGGAGAAAAGTTTCAAGCCCGGAAACTCCCGGGCGAGTTCTGTTGCAACCTGCTTGATCAGGAAGTTCCCGAAGGAAATTCCCCGCAAGCCCTCCAGACAGTTGTTGATGGAATAGAATATGACGCTGTCGGCTTCCCCGGGTTCCAGTACCGGTGCCGCGATATCCAGCAGGGGGGCGATGGTTTCAGTGACTCCCTCGACCAGCGCTGCTTCGACGAATATGAGTGGTTCTTCCGGCAACGCCGGGTGAAAAAACGCAAAGCAGCGCCGGTCGGCGGCCAGGCGGCGCTGTAGATCGGTCCAGCTCTGTATTTGGTGAACACTCTCGTAGTTGATGAGTTTTTCCAGGATTGTTGCCGATGTGCCCCAGTCGATTTTTTTTAACTGTAAAAACCCACGATTGAACCACGATGACAGCAGGTGCTTTAAATCGGCGTCGGTAGCTCTGAACCCAGGATTTTGGTCAAGAGTTTTCAGTAAATCCGCCCTGATACCGACAATTGCGTCGATACCATTCGGTGCGATATTGATGCGGCGGAACAATTTCTGACGGGCGGGTTCGATGACCTTGGTCAGCTTCAGATAGTCGTTCGGGTCCCGCGACGCCTTGAATTCATCGGCGGCTGCAATGATCGCGTCCTCATCCGGCCCGAATTTTGTATTGAGCATTTCGAAGAACGCGAGACGACCGGTATCATTCATATCCTTGTAAGCCAGAACCACCTCCCGTGCCAACGCTGTTCCGGCCGCCTCTCCTTTTTCGGACAGCAGTGCAAGGCACAGCTTCTCGATGTTCGCGGTGGACTTGTCGCTTGTACGTTGATTCAGAAGTTCACGGCCCCGGTCCGCAACAGAATCGATGACGTGTTCAAGCCAAAGTGATTTCATGGGTTAATCCATAAAGTCGTGTCTTCGAATCTAACAAGCGAGTTTGGAGCACAGGTTTCATTTCTACAGTATAGTTGTTGGCGTCCGGGCCGACCGAAAAGGATCCTGACACGAATGGCACTTTCTTAAGGACATAAGGCTGTCATCCCGGCGCAGGCCGAGATCCAGGGACCCCGGTAGTGACCATATTTTCTGGATTCCGACCTGCGCCGGAAAGACAAATTTTGGCGCGGGTCCTAAGTACCATTTGTTCCTGACTCCTTTTCGGCTGAGTTTATGACAAAGTATATAATGCACGATTGTTACAAAAATGATGCAGCTTATGGAAACTAAAGAGTCTGGTTTGAATCTGGGCCAATCCGATATCAAACGGTTCGATAACCAATATTGGGTCCATCCCTGGGAGTCTCTCGATGCCATCGGTTCTCAGAACCGGACCATCGTCGGCAGTGGCGACGGCATATACCTGTATAACGAGAACGGCGAAAAGCTGATCGATGGTCCCGGGGGCATGTGGTGTACCCAGATCGGGTACGGGCGGCGGGACATGGCTCAGGCCATTGCCGAGCAGGCAGTGAAAATGCCCTACACTTCGCCGTGGAGTTTTACCAGTGAGCCCGCCGCCGTGCTGGCCGAGAATATTGCCCGCCTGGCGCCGGCGGACCTGAACCACGTCTTTTTTACTACAGGCGGTTCTACCGCGGTCGATTCCGCCCTGCGCTTCACCCAGTTTTACAACAATGTGCTCGGGCGCAGGCACAAGAAAAAGATCATTTCCCGGGAAAACGCGTACCACGGCAGCACCTACCTGTCGGCGTCGTGCAGCGGTAAGGAAAGTGACAAGACGTTGATGGACACAGATACCGATAACGTCCATTTTTTGCCTTCCGTGAACTACTACCATCACGAAAACGGTATGACCGAAGAGGAATTCTGCCAGGCAAAAGTGGACGATCTGCAGCACAAGATACTTGAGCTGGGTCCCGACCGTGTCGCCGCATTCATCGCGGAACCGGTGCTGGCATCGGGCGGGGTCATCGTGCCGCCACCGGGTTACCACAAAAAGTGTCTGGACATTTGCCGCAAGTACGATGTGTTGTATATCTCCGACGAGGTGGTTACGGGATTCGGCAGGCTGGGGCACTGGTTTGCTTCGAAGGATGTGTTCGATATCGAGCCGGATATCATCACCACAGCCAAGGGCCTGACCTCAGGGTATCTTCCTCTAGGTGCGTGCCTTATCTCGGACCGGGTATTTGCGCAGGTGTCCGGGCAGGCTGAGGGGGCGGTTTTTTCCAACGGTTATACGTACTCCGGACACCCGGTGAGTTGCGCCGCGGCATTGAAAAACATTGAGATTTTCGAGCACGAACATATCCTGGAGCACGTTCAGGATGTCGCTCCTTACTTCCAGCAGAGGATCAGAGAATTATCCGACATACCGCTGGTCGGCCAGGTGAGGGGCGTCGGCCTGATCGGCTGCGTCGAGTGCGTGGTAGAGAATCCCCGGGAATCACTCGCCTTGCAGAAGACCATCGGCGCGCGCATCGACGCCCACTGTCAGAGACTGGGCCTGATCCTGCGCCCCTTGTCCAATATGTGCGTGTTTTCACCACCATTGATCATAACGCGGGCGCAGATCGACGACATGGTCGGGATCCTGGAACGCGGCATACGATTAACCATGGAAGATCTCGACAGGGGGTCTATTGACTGACAGTCGCTACTCGATTCTGTTCGAGCCGGTAAAAATCGGACCGAAGACCGCTAAAAACCGGTTCTACCAGGTGCCGCATTGCAATGGAGCGGGCCACCGCTGGCCTAAAACCATGGCCTGGCTGCGCGGCATGAAAGCGGAGGGCGGATGGGGCGTGGTGTGCACCGAGGAATGCGAGATCCATCCGAGCAGTGATGTGTCAGGTTTCCCGGAGATGCGGTTGTGGGACGACAGCGATATTCCCACACATCGATTGATGACCGAAAAGGTGCATGAGCACGATGCACTTGCCGGTATCCAGCTTGTGCACTGCGGCATACACGTAGCCAACCGTTTTTCGCGCACACCGGCTCTGTCTCCCTCGGGTGGCCCGGGGAATTGGGTGGACCCGGTTCAATCGCGGGCGATGTCCAAGAGCGACATCAGGGAAATGCGGGGGTGGTTTCGCGATGCGGCACTGCGCGCCCGGCAGGCCGGCTATGACATCGTGTATGTCTATGCCGGTCACAACATGACGGTGCTGATGCATTTCCTGCAATCGCGCTACAACCAGCGTACGGATGAATACGGAGGCAGTCTCGAAAACCGCGCACGGTTGCTTCGGGAAGTGCTGGAGGATACCAAAGAAGCGGTTGGCGACAGCTGTGCGGTGGCAATCCGTTTCGCAGTCGACGAATCGGCAGACAGTGATCTTCGCTTCGACCGCGAAGGAAGGGAAGTGGTGGAGATGCTGGCGGATCTGCCGGATCTGTGGGATGTAAATATTTCGCAGTGGGAGAACGATTCGATCACCTCCCGCTTCGGCGCATCCGGGCACCAGGAAAAATACATCAGTTTTGTCAAGCAGGTCACCTGCAAGCCGGTGGTCGGTGTGGGCCGGTTTACATCCCCGGACGCGATGGTGTCCCAAATCAAACGCGGTGTGCTCGATTTCATCGGGGCCGCCCGACCATCCATCGCGGACCCGTTCCTGCCTCAAAAAATCGAACAGGGCCGGGTTGAGGAAATCAGGGAGTGCATCGGTTGCAATATTTGTATCTCCGGGGACCACTTTGGGGTACCCATACGATGTACACAGAACCCTACCATGGGGGAGGAATGGCGCAAGAGTTGGCACCCCGAAAAAATCGAGCCGGCCGGATCCGCGGACAGGGTCCTGATTGTGGGGGGCGGACCCGCGGGGCTGGAGTGCGCGCTGGCCCTGTCCAAACGCGGCTACGCCGTGGTGCTGGCCGAGAAGGAAAAGGAACCGGGCGGCCGCGTTCTGCTCGAGTCGAAACTCCCGGGCCTGTCCGAATGGAAACGGGTGATCGACCACCGCCTTTACATGATCAGCCAGAAACCCAACGTCGAGACCTACCTGGGGAGCGAACTGAGCACACACGACATACTTGAATACGGTTTCGAGCACGCCGTGGTGGCTACCGGGTCCACGTGGCGCACCGACTGCGTGGGCCGCAGCATTCGTCAGCCGGTGCCCATCACCGCAGGGGCGGTTATTGTATCCGTCAACAATATATTGAAGGGCGAACACGTAAGTGGCCGCATTGTCGTTTATGACGACGACTACTATTACATGGCCAACGTTATCGCCGAGAAACTCCGTCTGGACGGGTGTGAAGTCATCTATGTCACCTCGGCCGCCGAGGTGGCGCCTTTTACCCACGCCACCCTGGAGCAGCATCGAATACAAGGGCGCCTGCTGGACCTGGGAGTGGACATCATTTGCGGACGCACCGTCGCATCGGTTGGTGTGTCCGAAGTAACGCTGACCTGTGTATACACCGGCAAAGTACAGTCGGTTGGTTGCGACGCATTGCTCCCGGTTACGGCGCGGAACCCGCGGGAGCAATTGTTCACCGAACTCACTGCACACCAGGATCTTGCCGATCATGGCATCAAATCGGTTGAGGCTATCGGTGACTGTTACGCCCCGGGAACGATTGCTACCGCGGTATATTCAGGCCACCAGTACGCCCGCCAACTGGATAACCCCGCGGACCTTCGCTACGGGTTTGCAAGAGAGAACTACCAACCCTGGAGCACCTCGGAAAATGGTCTTTTCGTACCATAGCCGCGTCAGCCCCGTGCTCGAATCCTCATGTATGTCAAATACACTGCGGTTCTGCGCGCGAAGCTTCTGTGCTCTCGCACGAAAATCCTCATTTTTCGAGGTGCCCCCGAGGTTCTTTAGTAGGTGACTCAAAACGTAGATGCGCTGCTGTTCGACGTGTTCGGGACCTGTGTGGACTGGCGTTCCAGTATTGTCCGGCAAGGCGCCGGGTTGAATCGTCAGAAAGGCCTGGACACAGACTGGCCGGCTTTTGCGGATGCATGGCGCGCCCTGTATCAACCGTCCATGGAACAGGTCCGCAGCGGTTCCAGATCGTGGACCAGCCTCGATGTCCTGCACCGGGAAAGCCTGGATAAACTGGTGGTTCAATTCGGGTTGCAGGCGCTCAACAGGGATGACCTGGATCATCTGAACCGGGTCTGGCACCGACTCGACCCCTGGCCCGATACAGTGGCGGGACTGCAGATGATGAAAAGGATTTTCGTCATTGCGCCCTTGTCCAACGGTAACGTCGCGTTACTGGTCAATATGGCGAAGCGCGCCGGCATGCCGTGGGATGCGATCCTGGGCGCCGAGGTGGCGGGATACTACAAACCACGACCGGAAGCCTATCTTGCGGCGGCGCGACTGCTGGGGCTGGAGCCACAGCAGTGTATGATGGTCGCCGCGCACAACAGCGACCTGGCGGCGGCAAGGGATTGCGGCTTCCGGACGGCGTTCGTATGTCGGCCGGATGAGCATGGGCCGGGCCAGACCACCGACCTCGCCGCGGAGTCGGACTGGGATGTGGTAGCCACGAGCTTTATCGAACTCGCCGAAGAACTGATACATAACGAACCTCAACAGGAGTAACTTTCGCCATGCCAGTGACCCAGCGAATGCAAAAAGTCATGGCAGCGCACCAACCGCTGCTTGATTTTGTGACACGGTCGGAGTGGGCCCGCCGCGGCAAGGACAAGGACGTTTTCGATTTTACCTTCGGCAATCCTCAACAGATGCCTATCCCTGGTTTCGCCGATGCGTTACTGAAATGGGTGCCGCCGCACAACAAGGACTGGTACGCGTATAAACTCAGCGAGGCGGAAACCCGACAGTGTATCGCGGTGTCGTTGACCCGCTGGCGTGAAGTACTCTTCGATGCGGAAGATATCGCTGTCACCAGCGGTGCCTTTGGCGCCATCGCAACCGCATTCGCCACTTTCCTTGATCCGGGCGATGAGGTCGTGTACAGCCTGCCGCCCTGGTTTGGCTATGAGCCTATGCTGCTTCACGCAGGTGCGGTGTGCGTCAAAGTACCCGTCAAACAGGGTGACTTCGATCTGGATCTGGACGCCATTGAGCGTGCATTGAGTCCACGCACGCGGATGGTCATCGTCAATTCGCCCAACAACCCCACCGGTAAAATTTACTCGCGCGAAACCCTCGCGGCACTGGGGCGTATTCTGTCCGACGCTTCGGATAAATTCGGGCGGCCGGTTTATCTGCTTTCGGACGAACCCTATAGCCGGATCGTATTCGCGGGCAAGCCCTTCTTCAGCCCGGCGGACTATTACCCGTATTCGATGATTTCGTACAGTTACGGGAAAGTGCTGCTTACTCCGGGACAGCGCATCGGTTTTCTTGCGCTGCCTCCAACCAATCCCGAACGACTGGAGAGGCGGGAGCAGATTATGACGGCGCAGATCGCCGGCGGGTGGTTGTTTCCGAATGCCCTGTTGCAGCACGCCATCGGTGATCTCGATGCCCTGTCCATCGATCTCGCCGAACTCGAGGTAAAACGAGATTTGATGGTGGCTGGTCTGCGCGATGCGGGTTACGAGGTGCACAAGCCCGACGGCACTTTTTACCTGCTGCCCCAATCCCCGTTAGCGGATGACGTGGCGTTTGCGGAAGTGCTTGCCCGGCAGGACATATTCGTAATGCCAGGCACCATCTGTTCCATCCCGGGCCATTTTCGAATCACCCTGACCGCCAGCAGGGAACGGCTGCAGCAGAGTCTTGCCGGTTTCCGCAAAGCACGAGCCGAAGCCTGACATGCATATCAAAACTCCGCTACTCAAATCGTATCCCATGAGTCGGGCACTGGGTGTTGATGTCTGGTTGAAATTGGATGCTCTGCAACCCTCGGGATCGTTCAAATTGCGCGGTATGGGTTACAAGGCGGCCCGGGTGGTTGAACAAGGTGCGCGCAGATTCATCAGCTCATCCGGAGGCAACGCTGGGCTGGCGGTGGCTTATGCCGGATTACAACTGGGTATTTCGGTAACTGTTTATGTACCGAACAATACTGCGTCGGATACGATAGACCAACTGGAGTCATACGACGCTGATGTGGTTGTCACCGGAATACACTGGGCGGAAGCGCATGCCGAAGCACTGAAGGCGCTGCGCGAAACCGACAGCGCTTATTTTCACCCTTTTGACGACGAGGACGTATGGGTGGGGCACGCATCGATGATCGACGAGGTGGTCGAGGATGGTGGCACTCCTGATCTCGTGGTTTGTTCGGTTGGCGGCGGCGGTCTGCTGTGCGGCATCATGTCGGGTCTGAAACAAAACGGCCTTGGCAGGACCAGAGTGCTTGGCGTCGAGACGCAAGGTGCGGATGCTTTTTACCAGTCAAAGTTGGCAGGGCGCCACCTGGCACTGCCGGGCATCACCTCCAGAGCCAGTTCCCTCGGTGCGCTGAAGGTATGCGACCGGGCCTACGGTCACCTGTCCAATCCTGATGTGGATGTTTGCATCGTTACAGATGCGCAGGCCCAGTCGGCCTGTGACAGGTTCCTGAATGAGCATCGTGTGAAAGTGGAACTGGCCTGTGGCGCGGC
>CAXMTM010000287.1:0-2955 GCA_964196385.1 Arenicellales bacterium | reverse complement strand
TTACAGAGCCTTCACGACATCCTGAAGATAAGACGGTCTCTGTTCAAAATTTTTTCAGAACGGAGCATATCGATTTTCATCGGAATAGATGTTCCGGATTTCAATCTCGGACTGGAGCGCAGGCTTCGAAAAAATGGAATTACAACTGTGCACTATGTGAGCCCTACTGTGTGGGCCTGGCGCGGTTACAGGATAAGGAAAATAAAGCGCGCCGTGTCTCACATGTTGGCCCTGTTTCCATTCGAAGCGAGATATTATGAGCGCCATGGCGTCCCGGTGGACTTCGTGGGCCACCCGATCGCGGACGAGATCGACGAGGATTATGACAAGGCAAAAATCAGGGAGACATTGAAACTGCCGCCGCGAGGCCACCAGGTAGTGGCGCTCCTCCCGGGCAGCAGGATGGTCGAATTGCAAAGACTGGGCGAATTGTTTATCGAGGTCGCACGTACGCTTCAGAACAGTATAGAAGGCATAAAATTTGTTGCGCCCTTTGCAAACCCGGAAACCCGGTTGTACTTCGCAACGTTGTTGAAAAATCATCCCGATGTCCCGGTTGTCGTGGTGGAAGGGAATTCAAGGCAGGTCATCGCAGCCGCCGATGTGGCGCTGCTGGCCTCGGGAACCGCCGCCCTGGAAGCCGCGTTGCTCAAAGTGCCCATGGTAGTAGCCTACAAGGGATCCTGGGCGTCCGGGGCGCTGGTTAAACTACTGGCCCACGTTGAACATTTTTCCATGCCCAATCACCTGCTGGAGACCCCAATCGTTCCGGAGTTTTTCCAGTCCGACGCCAATGTCCATAACCTGGTCACCGCAATGAACCGGTATTTGCTCGATGCGGAACATTGTCGGGCGGTGTCACGATCGTTCGGTGCTATCATGTCATCGCTGCGTTGTAACGCCAATGACAGAGCGGCTGAGGCCGTAGCCAACCTGCTGGAGAATATGAATACAACCATCCCACGATGATCAGCGCCGGTGTCGATGAAGTTGGGCGTGGTCCACTGGCAGGCCCGGTGATCGCGGCCGCTGTGGTGCTACCGGATGATTTCGAACTGGACGGACTGACTGATTCCAAGAAATTGTCAGCAAATAAACGTGACAGTCTGAGCCGCCTCATAATACAGCAGGCACTGTATTGGAGCATCGGACGCTCCGAAGTCGGCGAAATCGATCGTATAAATATTTTCAATGCGTCGCTGCTGGCAATGAAACGGGCGGTAGAATCTCTGCCTGTACAACCGGATGTGAGCTTGATCGACGGCAAATGGGCGCCGAAGCTTGCCTGCAGAACCAGAACAATCATAAAAGGCGACCTCAGTGAGCCATCTATCTCTGCCGCCTCTATCGTAGCCAAAGTGGCGCGGGATAATGAGATGTGCGTGCTGCATGACACTTATCCCGGGTACGGTTTCGACCGCAACAAAGGTTATGCGACAGCCCGTCATCTGCAAGCCCTGCGCAGTATAGGGGTGTGCCGCGCACATCGGCGCAGTTTCGCTCCGGTGCGTCGGGCACTGTCCGTACAAAGCCTGTTGAACTTGTAATGAGCACACAATTCGTACATCTGCACCTGCATTCCGAGTACTCGCTGGCCAATAGCCTGATTCGTGTAGAGGAAGGCATTGCCAAAGCACGGCAACTGCGGATGCCCGCTATCGGATTGACTGACCAGGCCAATATCTACGGGCTGGTAAAATTCTACACAGCAGCGCTTAAGGCCGGGATCAAGCCCATAGTCGGGGTCGACGCGTGGATTGAGAATGAGCAGAACCCAAGCGGCCCTACACGGCTTACCCTGCTCGTAAAAGACAAACCGGGCTACAAGAATTTGTGTTGCCTGCTGGATCGTGCGTATCGCTCGGCCCAACACAACGGCAAGGCCTGTATCAGGAAAGCCTGGTTTGGAGAATTGGGGGAAGGGCTGATCGCTCTGTCCGGCGCCCAGCAAGGTGAACTCGGTTTTGCCTTGCAGCAGGCATCCACTGAACGGGTGCATCAACTCATCGATGAATATCGTGGGTTTTTCGGAGACAGGTTTTACATCGAGTTGAGGCGGGTCGGCAAACCCCGTGAAGAGCAGTATATCGCTGAAGCCGTCGAATGCGCGGCCCTGAAAGGACTGCCGGTGGTGGCCACCAATGATGTTAATTTCCTGGATCCGGAAAATTTCCAGCACCATGAGGTCCGGGTCTGTATTCACGAAGGAAGGATACTGAGTGATAAAAGACGGCCCAGGACTTTTACGAATCAGCAATATTTTCGTTCCTCCGCGGAGATGGTGGACCTGTTTTCGGATATACCGGAAGCGATCCTGAATACCACGGAGATCGCCAGGCGCTGCAACTTTGTGTTGGACATGGGCAACTATTACCTGCCCAGATTTGATGTAGGTAAGGCAACAAGTGTCGATCAAACTCTGGCAGAACAGGCACGGACCGGCCTGCAACTGAAATTCCAGGAGTTCCCACACCTGGAGGCCCGGCAGGAACACTATGAAGCACGCTTGCATTTCGAAACCGACACCATCATTGAGATGGGTTTTTCCGGCTATTTCCTGATCGTCGCCGATTTTATCAATTGGGCCAAACAGAACGGGATACCCGTTGGACCTGGCAGGGGATCCGGCGCCGGGTCGCTGGTGGCCTGGTGTCTGGGGATTACAGAACTGGATCCCATAAAACAGGGATTATTGTTTGAAAGATTTCTCAACCCGGAGCGGGTTTCATTACCGGACTTCGATATCGACTTTTGCATGGAAGGGCGAGACCGGGTGATCGAATACGTTGCCGAGAAATATGGCCGTGACAAAGTATCCCAGATAGTAACGCACGGTACGATGGCGGCACGGGCGGTAGTACGGGATGTGGGCCGGGTGCTCGGCATGCCGTACGGGTTTGTGGACCAGATTGCCAAACTCATCCCCTTTGAAGTGGGCATGACCCTGGACGATGC
>CAXMTM010000286.1:0-6691 GCA_964196385.1 Arenicellales bacterium | reverse complement strand
AGCAGCGCGGTCCAGCCCCCGTTGTTCCCCAGGTAGGCTATTTTTACCCCTTTTCCCAGACCGAGGATATCGAGCTTGCGTCCGATTCCATCCACGTGTTGCTTCAGGTCGGCATAGGTGAACTCGGCAGCAGTGTCGGGAGAAATCAGCCAGACCTTGTCGCCTTGCACGCGGCTCAGGTGTTCTATGTATTCACCAATGGTCTGCATCAATCCCGCCCGTATTTGGCGAAATACGCGCCGAACATTTCCTCTTCACCGGGCTTGTCTTCGGCGGTGGTTGTGACCAGGTGGGTAATGTTTATAAAGTGCCGATAGTTCAGGTTTTCCGAAATGCTGTTTCCCCCCCAGGTGCCGCAGCCCATGCTCAGCGTGAAATTGAGGCCGTTGTCGAAGCTGCCCCCGTTGCCGAAGGTGTGGGCTTGATTGACCAGCACACGGACCACATCAATTTTCTCCGCAAGGCGACGGGCATGCCCTGCATCTTTGGTATGGATACCACAGGAATGGCCTCTGCCCTGAACACTCAATACGCCGTTTATCAACTCAATCGCGTGGTCGAAATCCCGTGCGCGATAGAGGGTAAGTACCAGTGACAGTTTTTCGTCGGCGAAGGGAGACTGCGCATCGAAGGTGTCCTCCTCGACCATGAAAAATCGTGCACCTGCCGAGCCCTCACTCATGCCCACTTTGTCTGCGAAGATACCAGCATCGGTTGCTATCAGATTGCGATTGAGTTTTCCGCCCAGCCACAACTGATTGGCTATTTTCGTCTTTTCACCCGGGCTTGCCACGTGGCCTCCGGCACGCTTGAGTGCATCGACGGCGGCATCATAGATGGGGTCAAGGATGATCAGGGAATTTTCCGAGGAGCAGGAAGTGGAATTATCGAAGGTCTTGGAGGCACATATTTTCTGAGCGGCATCATCCAGGTCCGCACTGCCGTCGATGATCACGGGCACGTTGCCGGCACCGACGCCGATTGCGGGCGTGCCGCTGCTGTACGCTGCACGCACGTTGTTCTGCGATCCGGTAGCTACAACCAAGTCTGCTTTTGCCATGAGCAGCCGGGTCAGGGTGCGCGATACCGGTTGTGGTAATATCTGCACAAGGTCCCCAGGCGCCCCCACCCGGTGCAGGGCGCGCCGCATTGTTTCCACTACCTCATTGGTGCTAGTCCAGCCGGCCGGGGAGGGTGCGATTACGATGGCGTTGCCTCCCTTAAGGGCCATCATGGTTTTGTTGACAGGGGTCGCCGCAGGGTTGGTGGAAGGGGTGATGGCGGCTACAACGCCAACGGGTTTCCCGTATTTTACGATGCCCGACTCGCTGTCGCTTTCGATGATCCCAACCGTTCTTGCGCGCATCAGGTCACGCAGCGCACCAAAAGTCTTGCGCTGGTTTTTAATGATCTTGTCGGTCACGTTGCCTATACCGGTATCGGCGACTGCCAGTTCCGCCAGACGGCACGCATTTTCGGGTTTGTACAGCGACCACGCTACCGCGGTTACGACTTCGTCTACCCGAGCCTGGTTGGCCGTTGTATATTCGGCCATGGCTGCCCTGGCCCTGGAAATCAACTCGTCCACAAGGACCGGTTCATCACTGACCGGGTTGATGCCGGCAGCGCCAGGTAATTTGTCTGACATTGCGCTAAATGTGATTTGTGTGGAGGCGGCAGACTAAGCCGGTGCCCGGGATACGTCAAGTCAATCCATTACGCCGGCCGTGGATTTGGTAGTATGTTGCTGGAGTAAGTTTGTTTACGTAAACAATCTCCCGGGAATCAGACGGTAATTATTCGAAGGCCCTTGAATGAAATTGAACGATTACGAAAAATCCATGCTCGCCGGTGAATTCGGCTGCCCGCGCCGACGTGCCCTGCAGCAACAAATCGAAGTCGGCATTTTTTTCGATGCCAGGGACTTTGTTGAAGTTAGCCAGGTACATCTGATGGCGGATACGGAATCCCTGGGTGAAGCCGGTGTCGAGTATCTCGAGGAACTCGCCAGCCATCCGGAAAAGGACAGAAAAGTGAGCATCCCCACCATCACCGACCCACGCGGTATCGATCTTTGCCGCTTCCGGGCGCTCAGGCAGAAGGAGGAATGGGCGCGACTGGAAATGCGGGCGATTGCTGCCTTTGAGAGTTTCGGAATCCTGATGACCAATACCTGCATCAACTATCAGATTGTGCAGGCACCGGTGTTTGGCGAGCACCTCGCTTTCGGAGATACCGGATCGGTGATCTACGCCAACAGTGTGTGCGGTGCACGTTCCAACTTTGAAGGCGGGCCGGCGGCGCTGTCCGCGGCATTCACCGGCAGGGTCCCGCGTTACGGCTACCACCTCGACAGACATCGCCGGGCGACGCACGTGTTCGACATCGGGTTCCAGCCCGTTGACTTCGCCGATTGGGGCGCCCTGGGCGCGGTGATCGGCCAGCGCACGGGGTCTTACTGGAATGTTCCGGCGCTCACCGGTGTCGAGCCCACGCCGACTTCGGATCAGCTGAAACATTTTGGTGCGGCGCTGGCAAGTCATGGATCGGTGCCTTTATTCCACATCGACGGCGTCACCCCGGAGGCCTCGGATATCTCGAAGGTGTTGGACGCACACCTGCTGTCGTTACCGGGTGGATCGATAACCGCCGCGGACATAGACGATTTTTATCAAAAGCAGGATCGCCACAAGGGCAAAGTCGATGTCGTCGCACTGGCGGCGCCCCAGTTGTCCCTTGCGGAAATGCAGTTGATCGCGGGTTTGATCGAGGGCAGACACGTACATAAGGATACCGATTTTGTCATCGCCACCGCCCCGGAGGTTAAGGCAGCTTGTGATCGCATGGCTATAACACGAACACTCGAGGAGGCCGGGGTGATGGTGCTGGAGGGAGTGTGTTTCTATCAGATGTATGCCAAAGAAACCGGCGAAGCAAACGGCTGGAAAAACCTGGTGAGTAATTCCGCCAAACTGGTCAATATTATCCAGGGTTATGGCTATGTGCCCGTCCTTGCGACCACGGAGCGGTGCGTTGACGCCGCCGTTATCGGTTCTGTATAGCACCGGCAATAAATTTAGGTTATCGATTGAAAATGATTGAACGAATAATCATCAGGGGCCACAGGGGCATCGGCGGCACAGTCTCTGCTATTGCCCTGGTGGCTGACGACGACTTCAGTGCCCGTTATGATCTGGATCGCATCAACGGTGTGTTCTCCCGCCCGGCACACGTTTTGTACGGGCAGAGCTATGTCGGGCGGGTGCTGGTGCTCAATGCCGCCAAAGGCGGCGTTGCGACATCATGGATGTTGCGTGAAATGAAATGTCGCGATATGGCTCCGGCGGCTTTATTGTTGAACAGTTCCAATCCCATCATGGCGCAAGGCGCCGCGTTTGCTGGCCTCCCTTTTATGGACCGTTTCGACGACGATATTACGGTGCGTATCAACACCGGTGACCGCGTAACGGTCGAACCGGGGGCCGGACTGGTTACGATCTCTTTCTAACACACGGGAACACGCTATTGTTTGACGAAATCAGCTTGTTTGCAATGGCCTGGTGTTTTTTTGCGCTTGTTTGCGGTGGCTTGATCAAGGGCACCCTCGGGGTCGGGACGCCGTTGCTTACGGTACCATTGATGGCCCTCGTACTGCCGGCACAAATGGCGGTGACCCTGATGGCGATCCCGGTGGTGGTTGCAAACCTGTGGCAGGTGTCCCGGGCGCAACACCTCCAATCGGCAGCAGACCGGTTCTGGCCTACATTCCTGGCAATCCTTTTAGGCACCTATGTTGGGGTCAGGATATTGTCGACCATCGATGAGCGCGGTCTGCTGATGTTGGTCGGATTCATCGTGATAGCATTTACACTTCTGCAAGCATCGAGTTCCCGGTTCATGTTGCCGCAAAAATTGGAAAAGCCGGCCGGCTTCGTATTTGGATTGTCGAGTGGGGTGATCGGTGGCGTATCTTCGATGTTTGGCCCGATGCTGATCATATATCTGGTGTCGGTGAGAAATCTGGACAAGGATCGGTTCGTCGGCGCCATCAGTTTTCTTTACATAGCTGCCGTGGTGCCCTGGGCTGCGATGCTCCATTGGTTCGGTATTCTCGACTTGAAAATGTTTGTATTGTCCACGGCAGCGACCCTGCCGGTTGTAGTTGGCCTGGTCATCGGTCAGAGATTACGGCAACGAGTCAGCGATCAGCATTTTCAACATCTGGTACTGGTCGTTCTTCTGGCATCCGGCGGGACTATGCTGTGGCGGGCTTTTGCCTGATCCCAATTTACTGTTTTTGACACCATCGAAGTGCTGGGATAATATTTTCCAGTTGGCCTGCCTGTTCGCAGCCAATATTCACCCTAGGAGAAGCCTATGAACTATAAAAAATATTTGATATCTACAGGATCCTCGATCGCCACGATGGCGTTTTCAGCAAGCGTGACCATGGCCGCCTGTGCAACGGACGGGCTCCCGGCTTCCATGGATAAGCCCGGCGGCTTTCCGGAACGCGCACTTACCATGGTCGTGCCGTATGGCCCCGCCGGTGGCTCGGGCCAGGTTGCTCAGGCCATGGCGCAGGCGGTGTCCGCACTGACCGATGTTTCAATCAACAGGGATCACAAACCAGGTGGTTCCGGCACGGTGGGTATGACCGCTTTCATGGCGACGCCGGCGGACGGTTACACGGTTCTGGAACATATCGACGACGCCTCCAGTGCGCACGCGCTGGATTCCGGCCGCCCCAATCCTGCGAAAGACCTGATCCCGCTGGTGATATCACAGATCACATTCTCCCAGATTTACATCCGTGTGGACGAAGATCGATTCAGCGACTGGAATTCGTTTGTGGAGTGGGTGAAAGCTCAGGATGGAAAGTCCACCATCGCCAACGTGTCCAAGGAAGGTTCGATGGAGCGGGTGAGCATGAAATTCATTACCGATGCCACCGGGATGAAAATACAACAGATCTCCTTCGACAAAGGCGCGCCCCGTTACGGTGCCCTGGCGGGTGGCCAGGTCGATGCGCTGTTTGAGCAACCGGGCGATGTGCGCAAGTTCCTTGACGCCGGCAAGTTCAAACCGATCCTCACCCTATTGAAGGACAGGCCCTCAGCATTTGCCGATGTGCCCAGCCTTGGCGACGTGGGTATGGATTTTGAACCGCTGTTCCGCTTCCGAGGGTTTTACGCACATGCGGGGGCGCCGGAAGACCGGGTCAAGTGGTTACAGTGGGCGTTTCAGAAAGCCTTCTGTGAAAAGGGTTATCAGGACTTCAATGAGAAAAAATACATGAACCTGATCGAGAGCTTCAGAGATGCCGATGGAGCCAGACAGCTCATCACCTCCACCATTGCCCAATACCGCGACGTGTATAAGGCAATGGGTCTCGAAGTCAAGTAGCATACACGCTTAACCGGACGGGCCCGGCTGACTTTCGCCAGGGCCCGTTTCCCACGCTTGTCATGAGGGTTTCACTTATGGGCAACCTGAGACCTGGTCACATCGTAGAAGCCGGCCTGTGGCTGGTCCTTGCCGCCGTTCTTTATGTCTACTCGTTCGAATTCGATCAAAGTATAGAGATCTACAAGTTCGGGGCGACGGCCTGGCCGCGCGCAATAATCCTTCTGATCGTCGTGGCTGCCGTTGGCCAGTTGCTGTATCAATGGAAGAGCGGTGATGCGGCGACATCCGGCACCATAGGAGCAGCCAGCGATGATGGCTCCGGGGAATCAGCACACGTGACCGGGCATTCCGGTTTTGCCTGGCATTTGTCTACATTCCTGATTCTTGCCATCCCCTTTGCCTATATGAGGGTGCCCGAATGGGTAGCGGTTGGCGCCTCCCTTGATGACGCAGCATTGCACACGGTCAAGCTGATATGTGCGGCCATCCTGATTCTGGTTTTCCTGTTCATGGTGCGCAAGAATCATGTCGGTGGCATGTTGGCCTTGCCGATCTTTTTTGCCGCTCTGCTCGAGGACATGGGATTTTACGCCACCGCGCCGTTTTTCATCGTTGGCGTGATGATTCTGATGGGAGAGCGAAGGCCAAAGTCGATACTCATGAATACAGTTTTGGTGATGGGTATTCTTCTGTTCTTTTTTGTCAGCCTTCTCTACGTCGGGTTGCCGACTGGAAACATCCACCCGTTTTACGAATTCGGTAGCTGGGTGGTTACCGTGTTGCAATGATCTGAGTGAACCGAATGATCTAGTGGACACTTTCTCAAATTTCCTGGCCGGCTCCGCGGCCCTGTTTGGCGACCCCATGGGCATTCTGATCTTTCTTGGCGGCGTCATTGGGGGAATGTTGTTCGGAGCCATCCCCGGCGTGAGTATGCTGACCCTGGCAGCGATTTTATTGCCGTTTACGGCACATTTGTCGCCGGAGCACGGCGTCATGCTGTTCTCCGTCATTTACTGTACCGGCGTTTACGGTGGGGCAATTACAGCTATTCTGTTCAATATCCCGGGGGCTCCGGAAAACGCCCCCACTGCTTTCGACGGCTACCCCATGACCCAGAAGGGCCAGGCTGGTAAAGCGGTGGGTGCGGCGGTCATGTGTTCGGCGCTGGGGGGAACCGTGTCGGCCATCATCATGATGGCGGCGACAGCGCCGATTGCCGACTGGGCCATTTCGGCGTTCGGCCCCCCGGAGATTTTTGCGCTGGTATTTTTCGGTCTTG
>CAXMTM010000285.1:0-9332 GCA_964196385.1 Arenicellales bacterium | reverse complement strand
GGACCGAACCGGCATAACCCAGGAATAAATCGACTGCGACACTTGCCACGAGGTCGCTGGTGCCGTCGCCCACCAGCAGGCTCCGCCCACGTTTCCCGGCAAGCAACTTCTCAATGATTCCGGCTTTACCATGGGTCTTTTCAAGTGCGGTGTCGTTCGACTTCAGAAAAGGCTGATTCCGGTTGAGTTGCCCGGTTTGCGCCAGCCACCATTCCCCCGAAAACTCATCGTACTGGATATCCACGGCCTCGATGTTTTTTTTGGGGACCCCAAGGGCGCTGCCTATCTCTACGATGGGATCGAGCAAGCCACCACTGACAATATATATTTCATGCCCCAGTTGGAGCAGTGCCGAAATCACCTCCGCCGCATCTTCGGTCAGGTATTTTTTGTATTGTTCCTTGAGCGCGCGGATGTCACCCCGGGTGGGATGGATGGCGGACAACCTTTTTTCGTAAACGGATTCCAGGTCAACTGCACCATCCATCGCCTGCCGGGTGAGCTCGGATATCTCGTCGCCCACTCCCGCATTATCGGCCAACACATCGATGCCTTCGATCTCGCTCAGGGTCGAGTCGAAGTCAAAAATTACATGTTTGTATCTGGGCCAGCGTACCACTTCCCGTTCCGATTTTTGTCAAAAAAGAAAATACCCGGGGTTCATAATATTTTTGCATGTTTCTCTATAGCATAAGGATATCTCACATTCAGAAATACTCACGAATTTTTTCAAGGGCTCGCGCAAGAATAAGTTCGCAGAGTTGGCGCGAAGATTTACGCCAGATTTGGCTGCGGCTATTGAACGAAACCGCAGGCGCAGCAGGGCTACGTTGAGGATTGCGCGATTGAGGAGCAACCAAAGATGGTGCGCCTAAGATGACATTACAAGGGTGATGCCAAAATGGGAAGTTATTTTTGCGCGAGCCCGAAGGAGGCGTTTTTTTATTCTTTTCATGCTCTAGCTTGACGCAAGTCAATGATTCCTTACCTAAAAACATTAGAAAATTGCTGACCATCATATGCAATGCGTTGACGATACAGGATTCTTTGGCTACCGGTACCAGCCCATCGATTATGGCTCGATGTCCGGCTTGGGTGGAAGCCTTCAATTTGTGAACCGCGTAAAGCGGTTAAATGCCAGTTCCAATCGAAAAGGGGAATAACTCATGAAGAAGCTTTTATTAGGTGTCTCAACAACTATCGCCGCCGGCCTACTACTGGCGGGCGGGACTGTGCAAGGCGCTACGGAATTACAACCTGTGCCCGAAATGACCGAACAGGAGTTCCAGACGGGACAACAAATCTATTTTGACCGGTGCTCCGGTTGCCACGGCGCGCTGAGGAAGGGCGCGACGGGGAAAAACATCACCCCGGAAAAAACCCGGTTAAAGACACTGGCCGCCCTGGGTAAGATTCTGTATGAAGGTACGGACGGCGGTATGCCCGGCTGGGGCAGGGACGGCTTTATGACCCGTGAAGAGACCGTACTCATGGCGAAATTCGTCCAGAACGAGGTTCCCCAGCCCCCCGAATGGGGCATGAAGAAGATGAAAGAGTCCTGGAAGGTTCATGTCCCGGTCGCAGACAGACCCGCCAGCCCACCTGAAGGGAAAAACTGGGAGAACTACTTCGGTGTGGTCCTGCGGGACGTGGGCAAGGTCGTCATCATCGACGGTGACACCAAGGAAATTCTGAATACCATCGACTCCGGTTTTGCGACCCATATCCTGAGGACATCCGCTTCCGGAAGGTATATGTATGCCATCGGCCGTGACGGCAAGGCGACCATGATGGACATGTGGGCCGATCCGCCTAATCTGGTGGCCGAGGTCAGGACCGGGATCGACGCCAGGTCCATCGACACCAGCAAATTCAAGGGCTTCGAGGACAAATATGCCGTGGTCGGCGACTATTGGCCACCGCACTACGTCATACTGGAGGGTGATACGCTCAAGCCCCTGAAGATCGTGGGCACCCGGGGCTACACCTACGACACCAATGAATACCGGGACGAGACGCGGGTCGCCTCCATCGTTGCTTCGCACAACGCGCCCGAGTGGATCCTCAACCTCAAGGAAACCGGTGTAGTCCTGCTGGTCGACTACAGCGGGATGGAGAACGGCACCATCACCGAAACCAGGATCAACGCCGAACGCTTCCTCCATGACGGCGGCTGGGATTCAACCAAAAGGTACTTCCTGGTGGCGGCAAATGCCCGCGACACCATCTCCGTCATAGATACCGTGGAGCGTAAGCTGGTGGCGAATATCATTACAGGAACCAAGCCGCATCCGGGCAGGGGCGCCAACTGGGTCGATCCAGAGTTTGGCAACGTGTGGGCGACAGCGCACCTCGGCGAAGGACTCATCTCCATCATCAGCACGGATCCCACCAAGGACTATGCCTGGGAGGTGGTCAGGGAGTGGAAGCTGGACGGCAACTCGTTGTTCATAAAAACCCACCCGAATAGTTCTCGTGTCTACGCCGACAACACGATCAACAAGAACAAGTCCAATGTTCTTACCGTGTTCGACATCAACAACCCCGAAGCCGCGCCTACCGAAATCGAATTCGATAAGAAGGTCGTACACATGGAGTTCAACAAGGCCGGCGACGAGGTGTGGATTTCTCTCTGGGACAAGGACGGCGCAGTGGTGGTGCTGGATGACAAGACCCTGAAGGAGAAGGCAAGGGTAACCGGTCTGCACACCCCTACCGGTAAATTCAATGTCTATAACACGACGCACGATATCTACTGATCGGATTATCCCGGGTAGATCATCCTGATAAAAGGGGCTGAATAAGTGCTCAGCCCCTTTTCTCTTTTAACGAGAGGTGTAGAGCATGAAACAAGCTAGTGTAGTGTCTTTGGTTCTGGGATCCGTCTTTTTTGTTTTCTCCATGGCGGCACCGGCGCAGGACCATCAGATCCCGGTCGCCCCGCAGGAGTATCTCGATATGGAGAATGCCTTCGATGAAGACGACGCAGATGACGATTTTCTAAAGAAGGTAGGCAGGATCTATAAAAGTAAGTGCAAAAAGTGTCACGGTTCGGAGGGGGATGGCGAAGGATCTGCCGCCGCCGATATCGAGGACCCAAAACCCACCGCGTTCAACGCCGCCGGCTATCTCGAAGAAAGGCAGGACGGTCAACTCTTCTGGATCGTCATGTACGGCAGTGAAGGCACAGAAATGAACGGGTTCGGCCCCGAATCCGACGCCGGCTTCTCCGAAGAAAAGATATGGCAACTGGTGAGTTATATGCGCGCCAAGTTCACGAATTAACGGCCGGACTGGGAGAAGAACGTGAAAGCTACGGGCACACCGGTGCTTATTTCGGGATTTTTACTGTTCACTTCAACCATGGCGGCCGTGGGGCAGGAGCACCAGATACCCGACGCCCCGCCCGAGTATCTTGCTATGGTAAACCCCATCGACTACGACGAGGTTGATGAAAAATTTATCAAGCAGGCCGGCAAACTGTACAAGAGAAAGTGCAGGAAGTGCCATGGTGAGAAGGGGGACGGTAAAGGACCTAACGCCGAGAACTTCATAATCAAGCCGGCCGCGTTCAGCACTCCCGGTTATCTCGCGCAACGCAAAGACGGACAGCTCTTCTGGATCATGATGAACGGAAGCGATGGTACTGAAATGGCTCCGGTCGGCCCCGACTCCGATGTCGGCCTGTCCGAGGAAAAGCTCTGGCAATTGATCGTCTACCTGCGCAAAACGTTTACCAGATAAAGCCCGCTTGAATAGTGAGGTTGGCATAACAAAAATGAAAAAAGGAAAAAATCATGCGTGAGCAGCGTCGCTCATATGGGCTGCAGACACCAGGCACAAAGGGTGTAGCCGGAACAAAACGGTACGCCATGGTGATCGATCTGAGGAAATGTATCGGCTGCATGTCATGTGTGGTTGCCTGTAAAGCGGAGTACGGCGTCCCTCTGGGGGTCTGGCGGACATGGGTGAAGGTGGCCGACAAAGGCAAGTACCCGAACACCAGGCGGGTCTTCATGCCGCGCCTTTGCAACCACTGCGACTATCCTGTCTGCGTACGCAACTGCCCTACCCAGGCCACGTACAAGCATAAAGACGGCTTCGTCCTGCAGCGCTATAACCGGTGCATCGGCTGCCGCACCTGTATGGTTGCATGTCCCTATAACGCCAGGCACCTGCTGCCGGCGAAGCGCACCGGCAAGAACCTCCCCACGCATGTGGTCGACAAGTGCACCTTCTGCATCCACCGGGTAAAAAAAGGGCTTGTCCCTGCCTGCGTGCAGGCCTGTGTGGGGGGAGCGCGGATCTTTGGCGATATGAACGACCCCAATAGTGAAGTGGCCCTGTTGGCCTCCAGGGAGAGGTTGACGGTGCTGAAACCGGAGCTGGGCACCAGCCCATCCGTGTCCTACATCGGTGGAGACTGGGAGATCATGGACGAGGCGCACAGCTACACAAACCGCTCCGCCCAGCTCCGGGAAGAATTCAACACCTTCAAGAAAACCCACGAGGGGGATGCGTTTGGCGACATCGTGGAGGGTGAATCGACCATGCGCCAGGTCGGCAAAAACTTCGTCGGGTTCCTGAACACGATACCGCATAAGGCGAAAGAAGTGGCCGATGCTTTCGTAAATCTTTACTTGAGGTAGGTGGTGGCCGGAAATGGATGAAAGTGTAATCATTTCCAACGTCTTCCACCACGTTGCCTGGGGAACGACCATCTCCGTCTATTTCTGGCTTGTCGGGGCGAGCGCCGGTTCGTTTGTCATCTCCAGTTTTGGTTGGGTTTTTGGGATCCAGCGCTACAAACCACTGGCCCTGTCGGCGTCGGTAACGGCGATCATCCTGCTCTTTCTGGTGCCCATCCTGCTGATCTGGGACCTGGGCAAACCGTTGCGTTTCATCTACCTGTTGCTGCCCAGTTACTGGCATGCCACCGGGCCCATGTCCTGGGGTTCGGTACTGATCTTCAGCTACCCGATCGCGATGATCTTCTACACCGTTTTCGTAGTGAAGAACAATGTGTTGTGGGCCAGGATCATCGGCATCGTATCTATCGTGCTGGCCCTGTCCACCCACTGGTATACCGGCGTCGTCATGGAACTCAATCCGGGGCGATTCCTGAATCATACCGCCCTCGCGCCACTGCTGTTTCTCACCGGTGCATTCATATCCGGCATCGGGCTGCTGGTACTGATTCTGTGGATTCAAAATATGATTGTTTCCGCCCAAAAGCGGATCAAATGGTCGCTGATCGAAGAGATGTCTCAATATATGATGTACGGACTTGTCTTCGACGCCTTCCTGCTGTTTCTTGAATTTATGCAGACAACGTACGGCAGTCAGAGTGAGGTGATGGGGCACGAGGACGTACTGATGGGTGTATTCCGCTTTCCCTACCTGTGGATGGAGATCGTCATCGGCCTGATCATCCCGTTTTTCATTCTTGTTTCGCCCCTGAAGAGGACCAGGGCCGGGATAATACTCGCCTCCTTCCTGGTGGCCATCGGCGTCTATGGCATGAGGATCTGGTGGGTTATGGGCGGTCAGTATCTGCAGACATTCTATTGAGGAAAATCAAACAATGACGGATATCGACAGACGCGATTTTATGAAAATCAGCGCGACGGCGGCGGCCGCAACGGCCTGCCCGACGTTCATCAATGCCATGGAACTCGATCTCGGCGGCGAAGACTTTCACCAGATAAGGACCTTCGCGCCACGGCAAAGAAAACCCTATTTATGCACCATGTGTTCCTATTTCGACGGTGGTTTTACCTATGCCGAAGAAGGGGAGATCCTGAAGGCCGAAGGCAACCCGGACCACATCGCCACCAGGGGCAAGTTCTGCGCCAAAGGGCTGGCATCTTTCTTTAGCGCATATGATCCGGACAGAATACTCACGCCCCTGAGGCGGACAGGTGCGCGAGGCTCAGGGCAGTGGCAGGAGATCGGCTGGGAGGAAGCCATTGCCGAGGTGGCGGGCAGGGTGCAGGATGCATTGGGCGATGCCGACAGCATCTACCTCAACGAGGGCGGCTTCAAGGAGGGGGGCAGCGTCCGCTTTATGGATACCATAGGTTCTCAATCGGTCATCCGCAGCCGTATACCGTCCATCGGCACCGCCCCCAAACAGTTGGCACTCGAGGAGGCCCTGGGCGTTAATTTTGCTCTTCCCGACCTCGAGCACACGAAATACGTGTTGAATTTTGGCGCCAATATTATGGAGACGGCGCTTCCTTTGGCGCAGCGGCTGACCGACGGTATCGTCAACAACAAACTGAAGCTGGTCACCTTCGATGTGCGCATGTCAAACACCGCCGGCAGGAGCGACGAGTGGTTCCCCGTCTTTCCCGGCAGTGACGGCGTCATCGCTCTGGCGATGGCCAATGTCATCATGGAGAAAGGATTGGCCGACGCGGATTTCATCGACTCCTGGGTCAGATATACAAGCGAACAGGACGTTTGGACCGAGTACTCCAGCGAGCATCTGCTGCAGGACTTGAGCGAGTTCACGCCTGAGTGGGCGGAGAAGGCCAGCG
The DNA here is from genome assembly GCA_964196385.1 of Arenicellales bacterium. Lineage (GTDB taxonomy): Bacteria > Pseudomonadota > Gammaproteobacteria > Arenicellales > JAANXG01 > JAHEKE01. The sequence goes on along the minus strand of CAXMTM010000285.1, from coordinate 2,790 downwards.
GGGTGCCGGCAAAGACCATCAAGAGAATAGCACTTGAATTTGCAAAGACAAAACCAGCAACGGTCTTCAGTCACAATGGTGTCGTTTGGCATCAGCACGGGAGTGACGCAGAGATGGCCTGTTTGCTGCTCGCCGTGATCACCGGCAATATAGACACGGAAGGCGGCTATTGCCTGCCGCGCCAATTCGACATCGCCGCACCGCAACCGGCGCCGAAACCGGTGGGAAGCACCTCGAAGCGTCTGAACCCGACCTTTCCGTTCGAAGTAAAGGACGGCATCCGACGAGTGCAGGTACTGTTCAATCATATGAGTAACCCCGCCTACTCTTCCCCGGCGGCGAGCCTTTGGCGAGAGGTCCTCAAGGATCCAGAGCTGATTCCGTATCTTGTCGATTTCAGTCCCTTTATGAGTGAAACCGCGGAGTTGGCCGACATCATTCTCCCTGATGTGGTGGATGTGGAGCGCCACGAAGTTGCCAGCAGTCCAACCGCCCTTTGGCCGTGGGTCAGCATGAGTTACCCGAATATCAAGCCCCGCGGTAAGGCACAGGATGTGCGGGTGACACTGAAGATGATTGTTGAGGCCATAGACCCGGACGGCAGTCGGGGAATGAAACAGTACTGGTCATTTGCCGATACCAAGCAATGGGTCGAGCAAGCGGTGATGGCGACTCCCGGCATGGACGCAAAAAGCTATAAGAAACTGAAATCGAAGGGTGTCTGGCCGCCATATGGCAAGATAGATCCAGCGACGAGGCAGATTCTCAATAAAGGAGAGCCGGTCGAGGCCAAATACCACACCTTCCACGCATCTGGTTTTCCTACCCCGTCCGGGAAGATCGAGATTCGTGCGCCCTCCTGGACTGAAAACCCACGCCATGAGGCTATGAAACCCAACGAGTTTGTGTTGATTACTTTTAAAGTCGCTTACCAGACACTTTCCATGACCTCCAACCTCAAATATCTTGCGGAACTGTGGCATGCCAATCCACTATGGATCAATCGAGATGTGGCGAAAGAACTCGGCATCGGCGATGGCGACCTGATGCGGGTCACCAGCGAAGTGGGTCATATGGTTACCAGGGCATGGCTGACCGAGGGCATCCACCCGCGGGCAGTCGGCATCAGCACGTCGGTGGGTCGTACCGCTTACGGCCGTGTTGCCCGCGCCGACCCGCAGGCACACGCCTCTTTCGCTCAACCCCAGCAGGAGGACCCCGACATCGATCACAACCTCTGGTGGCGGGACCCAGGCACCAATCCCAACGACATCGTGCCGATCGACATCGACCCGGAAACCGGTGTGCAAACCTGGAACGATACGGTAGTTACGGTCTCGCCGTCCGAACCGGGCGACAAGTATGGCGATATCAGGGTGGACAATGCCAGGCACTTCGCGGTTTACAAGAAATTGCAGGCACAGGCTTGACGCACTCAGGCAAAATAACGGAGGAATGGCAGCTTGAAACTCCCTAATTTCCTTGCATCCACGTCAGGACGCGTCCTCACCGTTGTTGCGCTATTCGGCGTGCTGATCATCGTTGGCATACTGAGCTGGAGTCATAGCAGATTTACCAGAATCAACGTTTGTACCACCTGCCATGAGATATTTGTTGAGTACGACGAGTATAAACCAACAAATTTGCTGAGCGAATCCATAGAAGACTACAGGCCTTCCAGGGAACTCGATACGGGGAGCTTCAATTTGACTGTGGGCTGTGCCGAGTGTCATGCCTATCCATACGAGGAGTATCGGGAATCGCCTCATTACGATAATGAACAAGGTGTCAAGGCAGGCTGTTTAGGTTGTCACAACCCACACAGCGTGAGGCAGTTTCTCGTCTGGAAATTCTTTTATATCAACAAAGGCACGATCGGCGAGAGCCCGTTCCATGCCATCTCGAACAGCCTGCGCGATGTCCCCGAGTGGGAGGATTTACGTGTCACGCTGGCGACGCGTGTACGACAACAGATGATCGAGGAGGACAGTGTCAAATGCAAAGTCTGTCACAAGACCGAGAGCAAATGGTTTAACAAAATAGAGCGCCACGAAAAAACGGAGAAGACCTGTATCCAATGCCACTATAATCTCGTTCACAAAGACGTGAAATGGCAGGAGACGGCATCGGAATCAATAGATGGGGAGGCGGAAGCAGATAAGGACGGGTAGGAGCAATGGCAACGGGTTCAAATCTTTATGTTGAGCTAGAAATTTACAACCGATTCTGAGCCGTCGGATTTTTTCACTACTTTTTTGACCGGTCGTCCGTCACCGTCGTAATAATAAGTTTCAGAAAAATCTATATCACCCCTTTCGTAGGCATTGAAGATTACCATGCGCTTGTTTGCGTCGAAAATGGCTTCATAGTAGTTATAGTATTGGTAAACCTCTTCGTAATTTTTTTCCTCGCCAAGCTCCGACAGGCCGTTATTGCTCGCGTATTCATCAGAATAGTAGGGAATATCGGCCTTCATCTCGTATGGCTCGAACTGTCCCGCGAATAACACGGTCGTTGATGCCAGCATGACTGCCATGGATAGTACTGGTATTTTCATCTCAGAGTCCTTTTAACACGCTTCGCAGATACTCAATCTCCCCGGTGGACACATAGGACCACCCCTTTTTACCGCCGCCCATAAACTCCAGGTCCTGCTCGATAGACTTTTCCGCCTCTTCCGGCGACCCCCCCTTGGCCCGTAGCAGGGCGCCGAGCAACCGCCGGATCCGCCGGTGGCGCGAACGAAAACCCCAACGCTGCCAAAAACCCATGCCTGGCCCCATCTGTCTC
>CAXMTM010000284.1:0-3095 GCA_964196385.1 Arenicellales bacterium | reverse complement strand
CGCTCGCCCCAGTCGGGGGGGTAACTCAAGCCGATGGAGTAACCACAGCGGCTGTCCTTGTGCAGGCCATGGCGCGCCAGGGCATCGAACAGCGCCTGGGCGAACTGTTCACACAGGGCGCCCGGCCTGGCCACATTCAGTCCTTCTTCTATACCCTCGATCAGCGCCTGCTCTACATCCAGATGGGCCTGTGGCGGTTTACCCAGGTAGATCGTGCGCGACAGCGGGCAGTGATAACGTTTGTAAACCCCGGCAATTTCAAAGAAGGTGCCGCTGTTGCCGGGGATGGGCTGGTCATCCCAGGTCAGGTGGGGAGCCGAGGCATCGGCCCCGGTGGGCAGCATGGGCACGATGGCCGGATAGTCCCCACCGGCACCGTCAGCGCCGACAATACCGGCGTGATAGATCTCCGCCACCAGATCGTTCTTGCGCATGCCCGGCTCGATGACTTCAAATATACGCTGGTGCATCCGTTCCACGATGCGTGCCGCGGTTCGCATGTATTCGATCTCACGCGGTGATTTGATTATGCGCTGCCAGTTGACGAGACCGGTGGCATCCTTGAAATCTGCTTGGGGCAGGTGTTTGCGCATAGTGGTGTAACACGCTGCGCTGAAATAGTAATTGTCCATCTCTACCCCGATGGCCCGGGCAGCCCAGCCGCGGGCAGAGATGATTTCACTCAACACGTCCATCGGGTGCCGCTCCGTGGACTGCACGTAATGATCCGCGTAGCCGATGATGTTGTCAGGATGCATATACACGGTACGCAACGCTCCCTTTGCATCCATGCCCCGGCCGAACCAGATCGGGTCGCCGTCTCCGGCGACCAGAACGCACTGGTGAGTATAGAATGACCAGCCGTCGTAACCGGTGAGCCAGGCCATATTGGAAGGGTCGGTCACCACCAGCAGTTCCACTCCGGCTGCGGCCATGGCAGTGCGGGTTTTTTGCAGACGATCGGCATACTCACTGCGCTCGAAATTGAGTCCGGCATTAAATTCGGGTATTGCCATTAATATTTCCCTTCCAAAAAATTCGGCGCCATAGGCAAGTCTACTCCTTAAACGGGTGTCAGAGATGAATGGCGCTTACTTAAGGATTGACAGCCGTCATCCCGGCGCAGGCCCGGATCCACACGTACTGGTAGTGGCCATAGTGACACCGGGTTGATTCAATTTGTCCGGGGGGGCAATGACAGCAGATATTCGGCCATGGCCTCGATGTCCTCGACGTGAAGGTGCGCCAGGCCATTGTCTATGACCTCCGCCATCGAACCGTCCGCGAACTCTTCGTCGGGCCGCACCCCCTTGCGCAGATAGCGGACGAGGTCGGCCTGGCGCCAGTTGCCGATGCCCTTGGATGTGTCCGGGCTGATGTTGGGCGCCGACTCGTCGCCTGCCAGCGCCGCACCAGCCAATCGCCGGGTCATATCCGGTGCCCCAAAGTTGTTGCGTGGGGTATGGCACTCATCGCAGTGGGCCAGCGCGGTCACAAGGTACGCCCCCCGATTCCAGGAGGGCGATCGGCCAGCATCGGGCTGGAACGGCCCGGGCTCGAAGAATAATAGCTTCCAGCCCCAATTGGCGGTCCTGTACTGCATGTACCACGGTAGCTGATGCGGGCGATTTGGCTGGGCTACCGGCGGTGTCTGTTGCAGGTACGCGTACAGTGCCATCAAATCATCATCCCGGATGCGCGTATACGTGGGATAGGGAAATACAGGGTAGTAGTCCTGACCTTCGGGCCCGACACCCTCGCGCATTGCACGCACGAACTCTTCCGCACTCCACTTGCCGATGCCATAGGTCTTGTCGGAGCTGATATTGGGCGAATAGAACTTGCCGAAGGGCGTCTCGAAGGCACGCCCCCCGGCAAGAAAATCTCCATCGCGATCGGCGTCAGTGTGGCAGGACTCACAGCCGGCGGCCCTAAAGACATACTGCCCGTGCTCGACCAGGTCGTCGGAGGAGAGCAGGAGTGGCGATCGCATGAGCGCTGCCAGCAGAAATGCACTCAGCACCAATCGAATTCCCGGACGCTTCAATTTTCGGATCGACCTAGGAACCTGTCCGAGAAAGGAGCGATACAACGCCCAAATGATTACTTGCCGGCGAGATTCGCCCTGTCACAATGAGCGAAAATTACTGTAGCTTCTGACGGCGCTCTTCATCTCTGAGATCATAGTGGCAGGCGGTGCAGGCTGCTATGACATCTGCTATTCCGGCGGTGACCTCCTGTTCATCTCCAGCCAGGGCCGCGCCCGCTAATTCTTCCGCGGCCTCGGCCACTTTTGCGTGTCCCTCTTTTACATCATCAGGCAGAGATGCGATCTCCGAGATGAATTGTTCCCGCTGCGCCAGTTCATCCGCCGTGGTCGCGATTCGGTCCATGTTGAACACCATCAGTGAAGCGGTAATATCCTGAACGTCGCTCAGCCCGGCCCCCATCCCCTGCCAAATCCCTTTTGGCGCGTGCAGCTTCTGGGCCGTCGCCGTGCCAAAAACTCCCAATATGGCGATTACCCCGGCAATACTGGCCACGATCAAACGTTTACTCATGACGCTCTCCTGATTAATAAATTTTTATTAAAGTTGGACTGGACTGAACAAATGTCCCGGAGGGTATATTTCCCGACGGGACTCCCGCCCCTCCATTGTCAGGGGTGACCTCAGTCTAGTGATGATAATAACATTGTGGCACCGACGGACATCAGGAATGGGATTATTAGCCATTTGTTCCCTTATCCGGGCCCGCTGGTATCGATATTATAGCCATCCGGTCATCCGACAATGATTGTGGTAATTTGTTCCAGACCCGTCTAAAACGGGTCCTTACGCGAAATAGGGCAAGTGGATTCGATATTGATTGTTCAACTGTTACTCCCATGGGCTTAACATTCGCGGCCCCAAAAAACGTTTGACAGAATCGGCTCGCTGACCGACCGGGTTACTATCCGTTATCTCATAGGAGAATGATCGAATGAATTTCGAAGTATTTATCAGTTGTGCGGTGACCGGTGCCGGAGACACCGTGGGCAAACACCCCGCGATCCCGGTCACCCCAAAGGAAATCGCCGCTGCCGCCATCGACGC
>CAXMTM010000283.1:0-4672 GCA_964196385.1 Arenicellales bacterium | reverse complement strand
CCCGTCCTTGAGCACGGTAACGCCCCGGATCACGTCGTCTTCCATATTCACCACGGGCATTCCGTCCTTGTCCGGGGTCAGTTCGATCAGCAGGTTCCGAATGTTGGTGCCGTATAACTGGCTGGATTGCGCCGGCAGGCGGCCCGGCAAATCGGTATAGCCGATAATGGTTACATCGTGCTGCTTAACCACTTTTCCGGGGACCGTGAGCTCACAATTGCCGCCCTGTTCCGCCGCCAGGTCGACGATGACGCTGCCGGGTTGCATGGCGGCGACAGTGTCCGCCTTGATCAGTTTGGGGGCGGGCTTGCCCGGGATCAGGGCCGTGGTGATGATGATGTCCACTTCCCGGGCCTGGGCCAGAAACAGGGCCATTTCGGCCTCGATGAAGGCCGGGCTCATCTCTTTGGCGTATCCGCCCGCACCACCGCCTTCTTCTTCATAATCGAGTTCCAGGTACTCGGCCCCCATGCTCTCCACCTGCTCCTTGACCTCGGGCCGGGTATCGAAGGCGCGCACGATGGCGCCCAGCGAGTGGGCGGTGCCGATGGCGGCCAGTCCGGCCACTCCGGCCCCGATGATCATGACTTTGGCGGGAGGCACCTTCCCGGCCGCGGTAATCTGGCCGGTAAAGAAACGGCCGAAGTGCTGGGCGGCCTCGATGACGGCACGGTATCCGGAGATATTGGACATGGAACTCAGTGCGTCGAGTTTCTGAGCGCGGGAAATTCGGGGCACGGCATCCATGGCCATCACCGTAGCGCCCGTGCTCCGCATTTTATCCAGGAGTTCCGGGGACTGCGCCGGCCAGATGAAGCTGATCAGGATCTTGTCTTTGGACAGCAGGTCCGCTTCGTGGGTGTGGAGACGGGAATTGAATTCGGGCGCGCGCACTTTCAATATAATGTCGGCGTTTTGCCACAATGACTTGACGTCTTCTACGATTTCGGCCCCGGTTGCGCGGTAGGCGTCATCGCTAAAATTCGCGGCATTACCGGCGCCGGATTCGATGGCGACCTCGTAGCCGAGCGCGATGATTTGTGCGGCTACATCAGGGGTGGTGGCAACGCGGTTTTCATCGGAATGGATTTCTCTGGGGACGCCTATTTTCATAACGACTACTCAGGTTGTGTTATTGGTAATAGTCTTGACGATTTCTGGGGTGCGAATCCCGTTTACGTCGAGTATAAAGATGGCTTTGCTGCAATGCAACATTGTCTTGTGTGCTCGAAGTGATGGGCATATTGAGGTATCCTCCGCATCCCTCTAATTTAACTGGAAAAATATGGAACTTACAGCGCTCAATGAGCTGGTGAAAGACCTCGATGTACGCGCCGGATCCCTTAGGGGGTATCTTTGACTACGATGCGAAAAAGGAGCAGTTAGAGGAAGTCACCCGGCAACTCGAGCAGCCGGATATATGGAATGACCCTGAAATAGCACAATCGCTCGGCCGCGAGCGGTCCCAACTGGAACGGGTAGTCGAATACTTCGCCGCCATAGGCCTGGGCATTTCGGAGGCCACGGGTTTGTTGGAACTGGCAAAGGAAGAGAACGATGCGGAGATCCTGAATTCGATCGAAGCAGATCTGCTCGAAATTCAGAAATTGCTGGAAGACCTGGAATTCAGGCGTATGTTCAGCGGTGAAATGGACGCGAGCAACGCCTTCATAGACATACAATCGGGCTCCGGGGGAACCGAGGCCCAGGATTGGGCGGAGATGCTGCTGCGTATGTATTTGCGCTATTGTGAGCACAAGGGTTTCGCCACTGAGATAGTTGAGGTGTCCAGCGGTGACGTGGCCGGGGTGAAGAGTGCGACGGTCAAAGTCAGTGGCGAATATGCTTTCGGTTATCTGCGGACCGAAACCGGGGTGCACAGGCTGGTGCGCAAATCCCCCTTCGACTCCGGCAACAGGCGGCATACTTCTTTCGCTTCGGTATATGCGTATCCGGAGGTCAGTGACGATCTCGAAGTCGACATTAACCCGGTTGATCTGCGCATCGATACCTATCGCTCCAGCGGTGCCGGCGGGCAGCATGTCAACCGGACCGATTCGGCGGTCAGGATCACACATATCCCGACAGGTATCGTGGTTCAATGTCAGAATGACCGTTCGCAACACCGCAATAAGGACTCGGCGATGAATATGTTGCGGGCGAGAATGTATGAAGCGCAAATGCAAAAACGACGGGAGCAACAGCAGTTGGAAGAAGAAGGTAAGTCCGATATCGGCTGGGGCCACCAGATACGGTCTTATGTCCTGGATCAGTCGAGGATCAAGGATTTGAGGACATCGGTCGAGACCGGAAACACCCAGGCGGTGCTGGACGGTGATCTCGATATGTTCATCGAAGCCAGCTTGAAAGCGGGCGTAGAAACGGATCACTAAAATTATTAGAAACAATCTTTAACTAATTGTTAAATAAGGATAATGGTAGATAATTCAGAAAACGATCAGATCGCCCAACGCCGGGCCAAGCTGGCCGGCTGGCGGGCGGGTAACAGCGCTTACCCCAATGATTTCAGGCCGGCCGATCTGGCAGTGCCACTGCATCAACGCTATGACGATGTCCCGCCGGAGGATCTGGAACAACTCTCGATCAAAGTAATTCTGGCGGGACGGATGATGAGCAGGCGGATCATGGGCAAGGCCAGCTTCTGTCATATTCAGGATCGCAGCGGCAGGATACAGCTCTTTGTTCAGCGCGACGTTTTGCCCGAAGGTGTATATAACGAGCAGTTCAAGAAATGGGACATCGGTGACATTCTGGGTGCCGAAGGGACCCTGTTCAAAACCAAAACGGGCGAGTTGAGCGTTCGTGTGCACAGCCTCAGGTTGCTCACTAAGTCGCTGCGGCCGTTGCCGGAGAAGTACCACGGCCTGAGTGACCTGGAGATGCGTTACCGCCAGCGTTACCTCGATCTGATTATGAACCCGGAGAGCCGCAAGGTGTTTGAAACCCGTACGGACATCATCAGCAACATACGGCAGTTTCTAAGCGAAAAAGATTTCCTCGAGGTCGAAACCCCGATGATGCAGGTCACCCCCGGTGGCGCGGTGGCCAGGCCGTTTGTGACCCACCACAACGCACTGGATATGGAGCTCTATCTGCGCATTGCGCCCGAGTTGTATCTGAAACGGTTGGTTGTGGGCGGAGTCGAGCGGGTATTCGAGATCAATCGGAATTTCCGCAACGAGGGCGTCAGCACCCGGCACAACCCGGAATTTACCATGCTCGAGTTTTACCAGGCTTATGCCGACTACCGGGATTTCATGGACCTCACCGAATCCATGATCCGCGAGACCTGTGTCAATGTGCTGGGCCGAACCTGCATTGATTACCAGGGCGAGAGCTTCGATTTTTCGCAGCCGTTTGCGCGGTTGACCCTGAAGCAAGCCGTCGTGCAGTTCAATACAGGCCTTGACCCGGAGAATGTGGATGACATTGAAACCGTGTCTGATTACGCCCGGGGTCTCGGCATCGAGATCAAGGACAGCGACGGAATTGGCGTGCTGCAGACCAAGGTATTCGAAAAGACGGTGGAGGACAAACTGCGCCAACCCATCTTCATCACACAGTATCCGGTCGAAGTATCGCCGTTGTCCCGCAAGAACGACGCGGACCCGACGGTGACGGACCGGTTCGAACTGTTCATCGCCGGCAGGGAAATCGCCAACGGGTTTTCCGAATTGAACGATCCTGAAGATCAGGCTGAGCGGTTCCGGCAGCAGGCAGGCCAGAGGGAAGGCGGCGATGTCGAGGCCATGGTCTATGACGAGGATTACATCCGGGCCCTCGAGTACGGCTTGCCGCCGACCGCCGGTGAAGGTGTAGGCATCGACCGCCTGGTCATGCTGCTTACGGACAGTGCGTCTATCCGGGACGTATTGCTGTTTCCGCACATGCGGACGAAATAAGGCCGACCTTTCCCTACAACAGATTCAAAACGGAACCCATCGTTCGTAAATGCTGCGATCACTTCCAATTTTTATCGGTCTGCGCTACACCCGCGCCCGGCGACGCAATCACTTCATCTCATTCATCACGCTGACATCGCTGCTGGGCATCACTTTGGGCGTGTGGGCATTGATCACGGTGCTGTCGGTCATGAACGGGTTTGAGCGCGAATTGCGGGGCAGGATTCTGGGTGTGGCATCCCACGTTACTATCAGCGGCGACAGCGGTTGGCTGTCGGACTGGCAAAGTCTTGCAGCACGGGTAGGTGACATGCCCGGGGTCGAGGCCACTGCCCCTTTTATACTGGGTCAGGGCATGGTCACCAAGGGTCAGGCGGTCCACGGCGCCCTGATCCGGGGAATTCTGCCGGATAAAGAAAGCCACGTGGCACAATTGGTGGCTGACAGCATAATCCAGGGCGGACTGGAGAACCTCGCACCCGGCAGTTATGGCATCGTGCTGGGACAGACGCTGGCGTACCAGTTGGGAGTCTATGTGGGTTCGAAGGTCACCGTGGTGACGCCCCGTGGCCAGGTTACGCCGGCGGGCCTGTTGCCGCGCCTGAAGCGGTTCACCGTGGTGGGCATTTTCAAGGTGAACATGCACGAGTATGACAGCGCGCTCACCTTCATTCACCTGGAAGATGCCCGGAAGCTGTACAAATCCGGCACCCAGGTCAGCGGGCTTCGTCTGAGCCTGGATGACGTGT
>CAXMTM010000282.1:0-3703 GCA_964196385.1 Arenicellales bacterium | reverse complement strand
TCTCGTTGGCTTCGGAGCCGGAATTGGAGTAGTACACCCGGCTCATGCCCGGCATCTTCCCGATCAGCTTCTCGGCAAACCGGGCACCCGGAATGTTGCCCTGCACGTTGGCGAAGTAGCACATCTTTACCAGCTGGTCATGGACGGCCTTGGCGATGGACTCCCGCCCGTAGCCAACATTTACCGTCCACACGCCACCGGACACGGCGTCCAGGTATTCCCTGCCATTGATATCTTTAACCCGTAAACCTTGTCCTTCTACGATGATCATCGGGTCGGTACTTTCATAAGGTTTGTGCTGGCTCAAGTGATGCCAGACGTGGGCCTTGTCGCTGGTTACGACGTCTCCGGTATACACATCACCCAGGCTGTGATTCATGATTTGATCCTCAGGTAGCCGGTCGGATCCGTGGGAGCCGATCCGGGAAAATTGTTTCAATGATATGGCACCAATACTAGCGAAACTCCGGTTGTTTCCCAATCAAAATCCCCGTCTGGCTCCAAAAAATGATTCCTGCTGGCACCATTAATTAGCGGCTCCTGACAACTATCCCCAGGAGCCTGTCCGAAAACAGAGAACCTACTGCGGGAAAGCCCTTTTGTTCCATTTTCCCGCTCATTATCCCAAAATATGAACAACCATATGAATAACTATTCTCCTCAAATGATCGAAAAACCGGACTCAAAATGGCTTCCCCTCGCTACTGCTTCTGTTCTTGGACAGGCCCCTGGCCCGCAATTGTCACGGGGCGGATCCGGCAAACACCTTGTCATTTTCATTCATGGTTCGTGTATTCCGGTTATCAGGGATGCGTCGGTACGATACCGAATGATTTACTCCAAAATGCCGGTTCCGTAGATCGTGATCAACAGTGGCACGGGAGATACGGCGATGGCAAGCGTGAGCAGGAACCGTGAAATGCCAAACATATGGGTCATTCCGGCGAGCAGGGAAAGTCCACCGCCGCCTCCGATCACCGAATTCCCCGGAATATTGAGCGCGATGGCAAACGCGACATAACGAAATCGAAGCAACGTGGGAATCCATTTTGATGGCGCGTGTGACGAAACCAACTGGAGTTTCTGACCGGGGTCAAGCGGTGCCAGTTCGCCTACCAACTTACTGGCTCGATGAAGTGACAGTGTTTCCAGCAATTTTTGCAATTTATGTTGCGACACCAGACGACCACACATAAAACTGAAACTCAATCCAAGGATGGTGAACACGTAGACCAGAAATGCCATATCAGCACCCAACACCATAATCAGGGCCAATCCTATCTCAACACCCGGCACGAATGGTATGGCGATCAATATCGCATAGAGAACTGCCGTCGCCATAATTACACGGTGGACAATGTGTTCGTTGCGCGGGGTAATTTCGATCTCAAGCTGATCGACTAACCAGTGGGCCAAATAATTTGCGCAGACGATGACTACAACGATCAGCGCGATCTTGATCAAGGTGCTCCAGGACCACGCAAACCCCCGTTGGCCCATGACTCTTGTTACCGGACGCCAGGCACTAGTCTACATGTCTGCCACAGTATGTTCTTCAGCCCCCGCTATGGTGCTTTTCGTGGCGGCGGTGGCCCCATCCTCCAAAGCACCCTTGAACCAGAACTGCTTTTCGACGGTCCGGTACCAGCGTCTTAGTGTCCAGGTGTAAATACCTTCGATCCTGCCATCACTTACGGTGCCTTCCCACACGATCTGGGCATCGCTAACCGGGCAATTCGTTCTGGTCAGGAATTTGACCACTCCGTTTTCCGCATGCGTTGCATAAATATTCTGCGGGAAACCACACTCAACACAACTCTTCGATGTGAAACTGCCTTTTTTAAAAATCCAGGTGTCGTTACCCCTCGTGCCTTGACCGAGGACGCCGAATTCGCCGTTGAAAGTCAGCCCGTCCAACTCCGCGGGCGGAGCTTTCTCGACGGTTGCGGCCGGGTCAGTCCGCACCATGTCCCCGGCCATAGCAACGCCAAATCCAGTCATCAGGAGCGTGACCATGCATCCAAAAAGACGCCATGGGCGGGGGGACCTGCGTGAACGTGGGTCAACTGGGAACATTGCTATCACCCTCCAATGGAAGAACCGGATTCAGCATATCCCAATTCGTCCCCCGGATAAAGCCTGAGACCAGATGGGCCCTGGGCAGTGTCTAAACGCACATTCCGCGGGCACTGACCGGCCAGAGCACTTCGACGACGCCGTTCCTGACACCTGCAAACCAGTCATAAAGATTGACTGTGGGATCACAGTGCCCGGGAACCAGAAAGAGCTTGTCACCGAGTCTCAGTGCATCGCCGGGATCGCTGATTTGCCCGTGTTCGTCGGAGGCGCCGGTATATTCCAGGCCCGGTCGATCAACAATGACAGGCATCCCGGAATCCACGCTGTGTGCCTTGAGTCCGGCGTCGCACACGGCAATACCGGGCCGGGCGTTGCTCATCACGGACGTATACACGAACAAACTGTTTTCAAACTCAGCGTTCCCGGTTCCTCTGTCCATGTCGATCCGGCCGTAGTGCGCATCCATAAAGATATAAGATCCACACTGTAGTTCGTTGTACAGGCCGCTGCCTGCCTCGAATCTGTAGGAGCCCGTACCCGCGCCGGTGACGGTGTCGCATGACAACCCGGCGGCTGTGATCCGGGCCACGGTATCTCCGGCACGCTCGATCGCACGGTCGATGGCTTTTCGTCGCTCGGTGTAGTCATGGATATGTTGCGCACCTCCCTGATAAGCCTGAATGCCCGTAAATTTCAGGTTGGGCGCACGGGTTAATTTTTTCGCAAGCGGGACCGCAGCCTGGCCCGGGCTAACACCGCAGCGACCGGCTCCGACATCGATTTCGACCAACACCTCCAGCACCACCCCTTGTGATCCGGCGGCTCTGTTCAGGTCAGAAATATTTTCGGGGTCGTCTACACATACGAGCACGCGCGCGCGCCTGGCCAGTGCCGCAAGACGGTGGACCTTGTTGTCGCCGATCACCTCGTTACTGACCAGAATGTCCGCCACTCCACCATCTACCAGGGCTTCCGCTTCGCTGACTTTTTGACAACACACACCCACCGCGCCCCGGGAAATCTGGTATTTAGCGATGTCGGCGGATTTGTGGGTCTTGGCATGACAACGCAGCCGAATACCGGCTTCTCGTGTAAAGTCCGCCATTTTCTCAACGTTGCGCTCGAATGCATCCAGATCGATCAGCAGCGCGGGCGTATCGATGTCATCCAACGGCATGCCGATGTCGGCAGGAACATTTTTTGCCATCAGCACAACACCGGGTTAATGCAGGAGCTGCGCCGACCTTTCCCCACGCTTATATTGCCGTCGCCCGTGCATGTTGCAGATACACTTTCTGCAGCTTGTGGACAATTGGGCCCACCGAACCGGTGCCGACAGGTCGGTCGTCGATCGCCACCACCGGGCAGACATAAGTCGACGCCGCCGTGATGAACGCCTCATCCGCGTCGTATGCCTCATCCAGTGTAAAGGTGCGTTCATCGATCTCGATTTCATTGTCCGCTGCCAGCGACAACAAACTGGCCCTCGTTATCCCCGGCAGGATATCGTGGCTCAGCGGACGCGTGACGACGACGTTGTCCTTGACGATATATGCGCTGGACGAACCGCCCTCGGTGATATATCCCTCCTTGATCATCAGAGCCTCATAGGCGCCGCCCTGGC
>CAXMTM010000281.1:0-5739 GCA_964196385.1 Arenicellales bacterium | reverse complement strand
CTGTGCCAATCCGAGTCGATCAACTCACGTGCGCTGTAATCAATATAGGAGACGACATCGATATCAAGCAGGCCCTGCTCGGCGAACGCCACCAACTGTTCATGCGTGGCCTGGAATGCCCTGCCTTCCTGTGCGGTGGTGTAACCCATGCTTGTTGCCAGTGCCTGGGCGCGCTGGAGGAAATAGGTTTTGTTCTCCGGTGTGGTCGGGGTAATCACGGTAAAAGTATGGGGAATACTCGCCAGTTCTTCGAGAACCCCGTTGGGCTCCCGGGAGCCAGGCCGTCGTCGAATGATGCCGCCTTCCGGGTCCTCACTGTCAGCGTTGTAGCCAAGCATCTCCAGGCCGACGCTGTTGACCGCCGAGAAATGGCCGGAGATATGAATGGCCATGACGGGTAACTCCGTGGATACCCGGTCGAGGTCATCGCGTGTCGGATGGCGGCCTTCGGCCAGCATGGTGTCGTCATAGCCCAGCCCGAATACCCAGCCGGTCCGCTCCACGTCATCACCGGCTGCGAACTCCCGCAGTGCAGCAACCAGGTCATCCATGGTTTCCACCCCCCCGTCGGGTGGAGCCAGCAGATTGGCGCCGACCGCCTGGGCGCCGAAGCCGACAAAATGGGCGTGCCCATCGATGAATCCAGGGACCACTGTGCGCCCGCCCAGGTCACTTACCCGGGTCTGATCGCCCCTCAAGGCCATGACCTCGGCTTCCTGGCCTACGGCAATAATAAGACCGTCCCTGATTGCGATCGCCTCGGCCACGGGCCGCGCATCGTCCACCGTGACGATGGTCCCGTTACGAAGAATCCGGTCGGCCACCGTGAGCCCGTCTAACTGCGCAGCTTCGGGCCTGACGGTTTCGACGCCCTCGGAGTTGCACCCCGCCAGCAGGATGATCGTTGCAGCGAGGAATGAGAACTGCAATCCAGACTGTAAGTTACCAATAAACATCTTTTTCATTCGACTGGTCCCTTGAACTCGTACGGTGTGTATTCCCCGTGCATGAAAAATAATGCACATGTTATCTGAGTCTATTACCGGGCTGAATGGCCGTGTGCCCATGGCCCGCTAGCTGTTAATTCACAGCGAGTCGACTTCCCGAAGATGCCCAGAGACCACATCGTAGACGAAGCCGCGAATTTCCTCCTTGTGCGGGATAAAAGGGCTGGCCTTGATGCGCGCCATGGACTGGTGAACGTCGCCATCGAGATCTTTGAAGGCCTCCATCGCAAACGCCGGTTTCATTCCCGTTTCGCCCTCGATTTGATGCTTGAAATCGTCATCGGTAAAGGTCAACATGCCGCAGTCGGTGTGGTGAATCAACATGATCTCGCGCGTTCCCAGCAAGCGTTGCGAGATGGTCAGCGAACGAACCACATCCTCCGTCACGACGCCGCCGGCATTCCGGATAACGTGGGCGTCTCCTTCCACCAGCTTGAGCAGCACGCCGGTCTCCAGCCGGGCATCCATGCAGGCGACCACGGCAAGCTTTTTCGCCGGTGGCATGGGAAGTGATCCCCGCTCGAACCGGTCTGCGTACTCTTCGTTATGTTCCAGGATTTCGTCAATTACACTCATGTGGTTCTCTCTCCTTCATTGCTTGTATTCTCTTCCCGAGTAGCCGGATTAAGCAGTCTGTCGGACTTAACCGCACCGGATTGTGCATGCCCCTCCAGTAATTCCAGGGCACGATCCGACTTTCCCGCCAGCGCGTAACTGCAGGAGACATTATAACGACATACGTTGGGTGAGACGGTGTACCCGCGAATCCGGCTGCACGGCGGCCTCCCACAGCGGGCTTAATCCCGGTTATGCGGCTCCCAGTAGTCGATATCAGGACCCGCGGGTACCACAGCGGCCGGATTGATGGTCGTATGGCTCACGTAATAATGGTGCTTGATATGCTGCATATTGATGGTTTCGGCAACGCCCTCATGCTGGTATAGATCTCGGGTGTAAGCCCACAGGTTCGGATAGTCGAGCAAACGCCGGATGTTGCATTTGAAATGGCCGACATACACCGCATCGAACCGGATCAGCGTGGTAAAAAGGCGCCAGTCGGCTTCGGTCAGGCGGTCACCGAACAGGTAACGCCGGTTTGAAAGCCGGTGTTCCAGCCAGTCCAGGGTCTCAAAAAGCGGCTCCACTGCTTCCTCATAGGCTTCCTGTGACGTGGCGAAGCCTGTTTTGTAAACCCCGTTGTTTACACAACTGTATATCCGAGAATTGATTTCATCGATCTGGTTATGCAGATCTGCGGGATGGTAATCTCCTGACAAGGCTCCCACGTCATCAAAAGCGCTGTTGAACATGCGGATTATTTCCGACGACTCATTTGACACGATGGTGCCGGTTTTCTTGTCCCACAGGACAGGAACGGTCACCCGGCCAGAATAATCAGGATCGGCGCCCGTGTAGACCTGATACATGAACTCAGCGTTGAAAACCGGATCCGCGATGACACCGTCACCGGCCTCGAAGGTCCAGCCATGATCGGCCATCAACCAGTGCACCACGGACAGGTCTATCATCTCCTCCAGCCCTTTCAGATGCCGGAAAATCAGTGTCCGGTTGGCCCAGGGACAGGCGAGTGAAACGTAAAGGTGATAACGCCCCGGTTCTGCCTTGAATCCGCCCCGCCCGCTCGGCCCGGAGCTTCCATCTGCAGTGACCCAGTTGCGGAATTGCGCCGCCTTGCGGACGAAATGTCCTTTGTGACCCTCAGTGTCATACCAGCGGTCAACCCATTTCCCATTCACCAGCAAACCCATAATGAATTCCTCTCCTATTGCGGCGCGGTCCCCTGCCCGCCCATCTGAAAATTGCCTTTTTCTCGAATTTTAATAGAAGGGTGCATCCCTCCCATGTCCAGTTTGGCCTCGAACTCATAATCCATGGACCGGTTCGGGTCATTCACCATACCACTGATCAAACGAATACCGGCCAGCACATTCGGTGCCGCGGTCAAAGTAACCATACCTTCGCTATATCCTTCTATCGGTGCAAAGTCCTTGCCGACGCCTTTGACGATTTCATGTCCTTGCAGGCTGACGGTATAGACGATGCCCTCCAGGTTCAGCGTTTGCCGGTTTGGGTTGATGATTCGCAGGCCGATTTCAAACGCGGGAATCATGCCCTCGGAAGGCAGGGGTTTGAATGAACTCAAAGTGACTGTGGGCTTTTCATAATCGGGGCCCAGCGTGGAACAGGCAACTATTGAACTGATAAGCAAGATAGCTCCCGCGCTGCGAAGGACTTGTCGATTCGGGCCCATGAATATCTCCTGGATTAGCCGGATGCCTGTTGGAAGTAGTGCAGAAAATCAGTTTATCACTCCAGATGGCATTAAAAAAATTAAACGCATGGAAAACCCAAATAAAAAGCTTGTACACAGCTGCGTGAATACCGTGAAAACACTGCGCATACCCACTCGATTTGAACAGCGCATGGCGGCTTTCTACAGATCATGGTGGTAAGATTTATCTGTAAACAGGAGAGCTACCATGAAGCGTTTTTTAAAGGTCATTTTGGGACTGGTTGGCGCCTTCGCCGTGCTGCTGGTACTGGCTGCCGTTTTGCTGCCGCTGATCTACGGAGAAGCGGAACTGAAGCAGGCTATTGCCGCTAAGGTGCACAAGCAGACCGGGCGGAATTTGAGCATTGACGGGGCGCTGGACTTCTCGGTATTTCCCTGGCTGGCGGTAGAGGTGAACGACCTTCATCTCAGCAATGCCGAGGGTTTCGGTGACCAGTCCTTCGCGCGGATCGGTCAGGCCCGGGTTGGTGTGGCTTTAATGCCGCTGTTGCGCAGGCAAATCGCGGTGGATGAAATCACGCTGAACGGGCTCGAGCTTGTTCTGACCGTGAACGCCCGAGGGCAGAACAACTGGGATGACCTGGCCGATGCCGGCGACGCAGAATCGGCTCCCCCCGTAAGCGCCAAACCTGGCTTATTTTCCAGCCAGCGGATAGCCGGCTTGAATATTCTCGACGCACGAATCGAATTTGAGGATCAAAAAACCGGCTCGCATTACCGCTTGAACGGCTTTTCAATGCAAACCGGCCCGCTGGGAAAAGGAAAACCTGTTCCGCTTGAGCTCACCACGTTGCTGGAGGACCTGGATGGCGGTACCCGTGCGGAGGTTGAATTGGCCGCCACGGCCGCAATCGACCTGCAAACTGAGCAGTACGACTTCGTTGATTTCGAGCTTGGCCTGTTCATTGAGGCAGCGGATAAGTCCTCAGGTAAGCAAGTCGTTCGAATTCGGGCGCCGCGGCTAAGCGCGAACCTGGCGGCGCAGACCTTGCAATTGGAAACATTCAGCCTGGAGTTGGCTGATCTGGAGGCTGACGGAACCCTGTCTGCGCGCAACATACTCGACGACCCGGCCCTTGATGGTTCACTCACGGTGGCTGCTTTTTCTCCATCCCGCCTGATGCAGGCACTGCACCTGGAAGCACCGCGAACGACGGATCCGAACGTCCTGCAACACGCCCGGTTTAGCACCTCTTTTTCTGGCAGTAGCTCACAACTCAAGCTGAACGATTTCGAACTCGAACTGGACCAGAGCCGCCTGACCGGCGAGATTAGCATCGGCAATTTTGAGCGGCCGGAGGTCGGCTTCGATCTCAGTGTGGATGAGATTAACATCGACCGTTACCTGGAGCCTGCAAGCGAACCGTCCGGGCAGGATGATGTCGCGATGCCTCGAGAAGAACTTGAGGGCCGGGAGGTACAGGGCAATCTGACGGTCGGCAAACTGCAACTGGCCGGGCTTGATTTCCTTGATGCCAAAATTGGTATTGCAATCGGCCACGGCAAGTTGCGGCTGTACCCGCTGACAGCAGATTTCTATGACGGCCGCTACAGCGGAGATATCAGTCTGGACAGCTCGGGTGCGGTGCCACTGCTGTCACTCAATGAGAATATCGATTCCGTTACCTTCCAGCGACTGGTCGCAGACCTGGTAGAAAATGAGTCACTGTCCGGCACCGCGCTTGGGCACTTGCGCCTAAACGGCCGCGGTGCCAACAGCAGCGAAGTATTGCGCAGTTTGAACGGCGAGTTGGGTCTATCGCTTACCGAAGGAGCACTGGAAGGCATTAACATCTGGTATGAAATCCGGCGCGGCATGGCTCTGTATAAAGGCCTCGCGCCACCTCCAGCCGAACCGAATCGAACCGTGTTTTCGCGCATGCAACTGGATGCGACAGTCGCGGACGGCGTGGTCACGACCCGGGACCTGGTCGCTGAACTGCCGTTCCTGAACCTGCGTGGCGACGGTGCGGTCGACCTGGGTCAATCCAGTGTAAACCTGAGTCTGGTGGCCTCGGTAAGCAATGCACCCGAACTGGCAAACGATCCCGTGAGCGCCGAACTAAAAGGTAAAAGCCTGCCGTTCAAAGTCAAAGGCTCGCTGGATGCCCCCTCCGTGTCGGTGGATTGGGAAGCGTTGCTCAAGGGCGAAGCAGCCAAAATGCTGATGAACAAACTGGGCCTGGGACCAGCGGCGGCGCCGGAAGATAGCGCGGGCACGGACGGAGAGCAGGAAACTGCCTCATCTGAAGACCAGGTTATAGAGGCCGCCAAGGGCGCGATGTTTGATCTACTGCGGGGGAAAGAAAAGGACAAGGATAAAGACGAGGACGGCCAGTAGGAACTTTCAGATCCCCATTGTTTGCAGGATCAGTTATTTGGTACATATTTCCCCGCTTCAATGACTTCCAGCGCACG
>CAXMTM010000280.1:0-2347 GCA_964196385.1 Arenicellales bacterium | reverse complement strand
CCCATCAAATACTCGTTGACAAAGTCGATCAACTCGAGGTTTGATCGATAACTGGTGGTGTCGAAGGACACCAGTGATTGCAGCAGTTCTATGCTGGCGGTGCCTGGTGACAATGTTTCATTTTCCATGGTTTAACGGGGGCCTGTGATATATACGTTATTGTAAACGCCGCCGTGCTTCGATCACGTTCGGCAATTGATTGATTCTGGACAAAACCTGGCTGACCTTCTGGATATTGCTCACCTCGACCGTCAATGTCATGTGCGAAAGATGCTCTTTTTTATCGGTGGCAAGATTGACCGAGATGACATTGATTTTCGAGTCGGCAAGGACAGCCGTGATGTCCCGCAGCAGTCCGTGCCGATCATAGGCCGTGACCAGGATATCGACCGGATAGCCTTCCTCCCCATCGGCACCCCACTCCACTTCCACCAGCCTTTCAGGTGCAATGGTCCGGTGGCGCAGGACATTACCGCAATCCTGCCGGTGGATCGTCACGCCGCGGCCCTGGGTAATGAACCCCACGATCGGATCGCCGGGTACGGGATTACAGCAACTGCCCATGTTGGTCAGCAGATTACCAACACCCTGCACCTTGAACTCCTTGCGGGGTGCATCCGGGCGATGCATGCGGGTCGGGATAACCGGTGCTTCCTCGATGGTCTGAGGGGCAATCAGTTGCTGCGCAGCATGTACCACGCGGACGGGTTTCAACTCGCCTTCCGCCAGCATCCGGAACATATCGTCGGCCTTGTTGAATTTCAGGCTGCGCGCCAGCTTTTCATAGTTGACGCCGCTCAACGCCATGCGATGCAGTTCCTTCTCCAGCAATTGCCGGCCCAGTGAAACATTCTCTTCGTAGTTCTCCTGCCTGAACCAGTACAGAATGCGGGAGCGGGCCCGGGGAGTCTTGATATAGCCCAGATGCGGGCTCAGCCAGTCCCTGCTCGGTCCACCTTTCTTGACGGTAAGCACCTCGACCTGCTCACCGTTCTTCAGGGCATAAGTCAACGGGACGATACGACCGTTTACCTTCGCGCCCCGGCAGCGGTGCCCCACCTCGGTATGGATAGCGTACGCGAAATCTATGGGAGTTGCGCCCAGGGGCAGGTCAATGACCTGGCCCCGGGGGGTAAATACGTACACCCGCTCCTCGAATATTTCGGCCTTTACGCGGTCGACGAATTCGCTTGCATCCGACACCTCGTCTTTCCACTCCAACAACTGTCGTAACCAGGCAATTTTCTGATCCAGGCCGCCATCCTGCTTGCCACCCTCTTTGTAGCGCCAGTGCGAAGCGATGCCCAGTTCGTTGTGTTCGTGCATGGCGTGGGTGCGGATCTGCACTTCGACAATGTTTCCTTCAGGCCCGATAACTGCGGTATGGATGCACTGATAGTTGTTCTCTTTTGGTGTAGCGATGTAGTCATCGAATTCACCGGATATGTGGGGCCACTGGGTATGAACCACACCAAGCGCACCATAGCAATCCTGTACGGTGCCGGTCAGAATGCGAGCCGCCCTCATATCGAAGATGTGCTCGAAATCGATATCCTTTCGGCGCATCTTGTTGCGTATGCTGTAGATGTGTTTTGGTCGGCCGTAAACTTCGGCCTCTATACCTGCGGCTTCCAGTTCCCGGTTCAGGCGCGCGATGAAGTCCTCGATATAGCGCTCCCGATCCACCCGCCTCTCGGCCAGTTTGCCGGCGATCTCCTTGTAGATCCCGGGCTCGAGATAGCGCAGAGAAAGATCTTCCAGCTCCCATTTGAGCTGCCATACACCGAGGCGATTGGCCAGCGGCGCAAAAATATCCAGCGTTTCCCGGGCAATCCGCAGCTGTTTTTCCCGGGGCAGGGCCTTCAACGTGCGCATGTTGTGCAGGCGGTCCGCCAGCTTCACCAGCACAACACGGACGTCCTCGACCATGGCCAAAAGCATCTTGCGCAGGTTCTCCACCCGAAGCGAATCGTTGCTCCTGGTATCGCCACCGTCATATTCGCCGATCACGTCCATCTTGGTCACCCCGTCAACAAGATGGGCGATGATCGCGCCGAAGCGGCCTTCGATCTCCTGCAAGGTGATTGTCGTATCTTCGACCACATCGTGCAGCAGGGCAGCAGCCAGGGCCTCGTGGTCGAGATGGAGGCCATTGAGGATTTCCGCCACCGCCAGCGAATGCTCGAAAAAAGGCTCACCGGATGCGCGGGTTTGTCCCTGGTGTGCCGATATCGCAAGTTTGGCGGCATCTCCGATCACGACCAACTGCCGCGCAGTGTACGACGGGTCCAGACTGCTCAACCAGCGAGACACGGTGCCCTCGATGCCTGCGCTGGTTTCCTCCTGT
>CAXMTM010000279.1:0-4851 GCA_964196385.1 Arenicellales bacterium | reverse complement strand
AGGCTTTCCGGTTGTTCGTATTTCGCCAGTACACCGGCCAGGTACTGACCGGTGTATGATGCCTTGTTTATGGCCACGTCTTCCGGCGTTCCGGTGGCAACGACGGTGCCGCCGTGGTCCCCGCCCTCGGGGCCCAGGTCGATGATCCAGTCCGCGGTTTTGATTACATCCAGGTTGTGTTCGATCACCACCACCGTGTTGCCGTGGTCGCGCAACCGGTTGAGGACGGTGAGCAGTTGCTTGATATCGTGGAAATGCAGCCCGGTGGTGGGTTCATCCAGTATATACAGGGTTTTACCGGTGTCGCGCTTGGACAGTTCCCGGGACAGCTTGATGCGCTGCGCCTCGCCGCCGGACAGCGTCGTGGCGCTTTGTCCCAGGTGTATGTAACCGAGGCCGACGGCGAGCAGGGTGTCCAGTTTTCGCTTTATGACCGGCACCGCGTAGAAAAACCCGGCGGCGTCCTCGACGGTCAGGTCCAGTACCTGGTGGATGTTTTTCCCCTTGTAGCGGATATCCAGGGTTTCCCGGTTGTAGCGTTTGCCCTTGCAAGTGTCACAGGGCACATAGATGTCCGGCAAAAAATGCATCTCGACCTTGATCAGCCCATCACCCTGACAGGCTTCACAACGGCCGCCGCGTACATTGAATGAAAAACGGCCCGGCTTGTATCCTCTGGCCCTTGACTCCTGGGTGTTGGAGAAGAGTTCCCTGACGGGGGTAAACAGTCCGGTGTAGGTGGCCGGGTTCGAACGGGGAGTGCGCCCGATAGGACTCTGGTCGATGTCGATGACCTTGTCGAACTGATCGATGCCGGCGATGAGGTCGTGGGCGGCGGGGTTCGTCTGGCTCTTGTACAGAGCCTGCGCCACCGCGGGGTACAAGGTATTGTTGATCAGCGTGGATTTGCCGGATCCGGAAACGCCCGTTACGCAGGTGAAACAACCTACCGGGATATCGATATCGATGCCTTGCAGATTGTGACCACGGGCGCCACGTACCGATAAAACCTTTTCGGGGTCGAACGTCGTTCTTGCCACGGGCACCTCGATATTCAGTTTGCCACTGATGTAACGGCCGGTAAGTGACTTGCTGCTGGCCATAATATCCAACGGTGTGCCCTGGGCGACTACCTGTCCGCCGTGGATGCCGGCGCCCGGGCCGAGGTCGAGGACGTGGTCCGCGCTGGTAATGGCTTCTTCGTCGTGCTCCACAACCACTACGGTGTTGCCCAGATCGCGCAAGCGGGTCAGGGTGGACAGCAGCCGTCCGTTGTCGCGCTGGTGCAGGCCGATGGAAGGCTCATCCAGTACGTACATGACGCCGACAAGGCCCGAACCGATCTGGGAGGCCAGGCGGATTCGCTGTGCTTCACCGCCCGAGAGGGTCTCCGCCGAGCGGTCGATGGAGAGGTATTCCAGGCCGACGTTTACCAGAAAACTCAGTCGTTCACGGATTTCCCGGACGATCTTGTCCGCGATCTGCGCACGGTTGCCGCTCATGGCCAGTGTGTCGAAAAATTCGAATGCACGCCCGATCGACAACGACGTTACATCGTGAATGGCGTGGTCCGCGATAAATACGTTCCTTGCCTCCAGGCGCAATCGACTGCCGCCGCACTGTTCACAGGCCTTGGAACTTATGAAGCGGGCGAGATCCTCCCGGATGGCACTGGATTCGGTATCGCGATAGCGACGTTCCATGTTGTGAACGACGCCCTCGAAGCGGTGGCTGCGTTTCACATTTCGGCGCCCGCGCCCGCGCAGATAGGTGAACTGGATTTTTTCGTTTCCGCTGCCGAACAATATTGCATTTCGGACTGGCTCCGGCACCTCTGCAAATGGCGTGTCTACATCGAAGCCATAATGGTTGGCCAGGCACTGCAGGAGATTGAAATAGAACACGTTGCGGCGATCCCAACCCTGGATCGCTCCCGCCGACAGGCTCAGCCCGGCGTCGTATACGACCCGCTCCGGATCGAAAAAACTGGCCAGCCCCAGGCCGTCACAACTGGGACAGGCACCGGCGGGATTATTGAAGGAAAACAGCCGGGGTTCGAGTTCACTCAAACTGTAGCCGCAGTGAGGACACGCATAACGCGAGGAGAACAGGATCTCCCTGTTTTGTTTCTCCTCGCCGGACGCCAAAATCAGAATTTTGGCGATGCCTTCACTGAGCTCCAGGGCTGTTTCGAATGATTCCGCCAGACGCTGCTGATGACCGGACTTGACGGCAACCCGGTCCACCACGATTTCGATGGTGTGTTTGGTGTTTTTCTTGAGTTTGGGCGGTTCTTCTAGTTCGATCACGGCGCCATCGACGCGGGCACGAATGAACCCCTGGGCGTGCATGCGCTCCATAAGCTGGGCGTGCTCGCCCTTGCGGTCCACGACGACCGGCGCCAGCAACAAGACTCGCGTGCCGGCGGGCAGCGCGATGACCTGATCCACCATCTGGCTGACCGTCTGG
Source organism: Arenicellales bacterium (assembly GCA_964196385.1). Lineage (GTDB taxonomy): Bacteria > Pseudomonadota > Gammaproteobacteria > Arenicellales > JAANXG01 > JAHEKE01. Next base: position 2,382 of record CAXMTM010000279.1, on the reverse strand, counting down.
GCCTCCAGGCTGACATCGTGATCGGGGCATCGCGGGTCGCCGACCCGGGCGTACAGGAGTCTTAAGTAATCGTAGATCTCGGTTACGGTGCCAACCGTCGATCTGGGGTTGTGGGAGGTCGATTTTTGTTCGATGGAGATTGCCGGCGACAAGCCCTCGATCAGATCGACATCGGGTTTTTCCATCAGCGACAGGAACTGCCTAGCATACGCGGAAAGCGATTCCACGTAACGCCGCTGGCCCTCAGCGTAGATCGTATCGAAGGCAAGGGATGATTTCCCGGAGCCGGAAATCCCGGTGATTACGATGAATTTGTCGCGCGGCAGATCGACATCGATATTCTGAAGATTGTGGGTGCGCGCACCGCGTATCTGAATAGTGTCCATCGAACCTTGTGAAATGGAAAACCGTACACTATACGCTGTCTTCGCTCCCCAATGCATCCGCACCGGACTCTGAAACCGGGACCCTGGTGTGTTACATCACTTTCTTTAGAGAAGTAATTGTGGGCCAGGGTGCACTGTGAGATTCCCGATGGTAATATTGATACACCATTGTTAAGTAACAAAAGGAGCAGAATCATGTCCAGAGGAGTGAATAAAGCGATTATTGTGGGCAACCTGGGCCGCGACCCGGAAATCCGCTACGCGGCAAGTGGCTCGCCCATTGCCAACGTGAGTATTGCGACCACAGAGAGCTGGAAGGACAAGCAAACGGGTGATAATACCGAAAAGACGGAATGGCACCGGGTCGTATTCTTCGGCAAGCTGGCGGAAATTGTCGGGGAGTACCTGAAAAAAGGTTCCCAGGTTTATGTCGAAGGGCGCCTGCAGACGCGTAAATGGCAGGATCAGAACGGCCAGGATCGTTACTCGACCGAGATCGTGGCCAATGACATGCAAATGCTTGGCGGGCGTGGCACGGGCGGCGCTCCCGCAGAAAATTTCGATCAGACACCGCAGGTGGCGTCTACAGGCGGCGGCGCAACCGCCGCTGCAGGTGTACCCACAAGCGATTTCGACGACGATATTCCTTTCTAACGTCTAACGGTTATCGTCTCTGGCGCGCAGTTTCGCGCCGATGAACTGTTTGTGCGGGATGTACAGCAAGCGTTGTACCTTGCGCATGAGGTGGACTTCGTGATCGTCCAGTTGTTCGTCCACGTACGCGATCTGCCACATGTATTCGACCAGTTCCAGTCGCTGACTGGCAGCCCAGTTCTTGTTGATCAGTGACACGAATCCGTGCAGGCTGGTGGCATCGTGCACTTCCTGCTCGGCCAGATCCAGCAGCACCGCGGCTTCGTGTTCATTAAGCTGGAACTGCCTCTTCACCAGCCGGGCGATCTTGTCTCGTTCCTGCTCGCTGGTGTGGGTTTCCGAGCGGCTGACCTCGAATAACAGGGCCGCTGCCGCAATCTGCAGATCATGGTCCCTGGGTCGATCCGCCTGAGGCTGACTGAGTTGATCGTCGAAAAATTGTTTTAGGGCCTTAATCATAGGGTGGTTAAGTACGAAGCTGCCTGAAACATAAAGGCAGGAGTCCAATGGTGCTGCGATTGTAGCGACTTAGGGCTTGCAGCGCTCGGTGCGACTGTCTCGCCGCTCTGGCCGCAATTAATCAGGGGCTCCCCAGAACTTTCTGGCAGGCGGGCGGTAAGTAGCCTTTCTGGTTTTGAAACTGTAGACACAGGGCGCGTTTCTGGTTTCCAGGCAAGGCCTGAAACTTTTGCTGGTTTTCACGCAGCTGTTTTTGTTGCTGTTCGGGCAGGTTGGAAAAGTGCTGTTGCCGTTTTTGCTTGCGCTGGTCGGGCGGCAGATTTTTAAGGCTTTGGCCGAAATTTTCCTGGGCGTAAACCGTATACGGAATAGCGATTGCACTCGACAACGCAACACATAGAACAACAGCTAATACGCGAAGTAACAACATGGCTTCATGGGAAGTTAATTATGAGCCTTTGTGGGGCATCTCGATATACAGGTCATCCTGGTCTTCCATCCACGCGTAAAAATCAATATTGTTGGTCAGATCTATTTCAATGTCTGCCGCTGTGCCGGTGGCCCGGCCCGCGATGTTCGAATCGGCCGTCGTCGCTGAATCCACCTGGGTAATCGAAGAGATCCCGGTGTTGGGCCGTTCGCCAAACCACAACACAATGCTCAGCGTCAGCGCCATACTGGCGGCGGTGGCGACCGCCATTTGGGGCAGTGTGAAACGGCGGGGCTTGCCAGTGGCCCTTCCGCTGAGTACCGAGCGGCGGCGGATGCGCAACTGATTGGTCAATTTCGGGTCATCACTCCCGGATGTCTCGAGTTGTTCGCACACCCCGGTCCAGAGTTCGTTTTGTTCCGCCAGTTGATTGTCCCGGCTCAGCGCTGATTG
>CAXMTM010000278.1:0-12994 GCA_964196385.1 Arenicellales bacterium | reverse complement strand
AGATTCGCGAACAATCCCAGCTCCGCTCTCAATCCCAGCAACCCGCGTTCCGGCCGTTTGTCGAATGGCAACTGCTCCCAGGCGGGACCGCCCACCGCACCCAACAGGATCGCGTCGGCGGCTTTGGCCTTGTCCAGGGTTTCCGCCGGCAGCGGTGAACCGGTCTCATCGTAGGCGACGCCCCCGATCAACCCGGCCTCCACATCCGCCTGCAGGCCGAACCGATTGTTGAGGTGGTCGATCAGCTTCTCAGCCTGGGTTGTAACCTCGGTGCCGATACCGTCACCACTTAATAACAGAATTCTTTTATTCATAGTTTTTGCTTCCCGTTAACTCCCTCTCCCACCGGGAGAGGGTTGGGGTGAGGGGATCGTAATCCGATGGCCCGGTGAATCCGTGATCAGGATGTAACCGGACTCAAGTCAGTTCGTTGAACAACCAGGGCGACCGTTGCTGTTTTTTCGCCTCATAGTTCCGGATTTCTTCGCCATGCTGTAATGTCATGTCGATATCGTCGAAGCCGGTCAACAATCGTTGTTTCAAACCCGTTTCCACATCAAAGCTGAACGCCTCACCAGTTGCGGTGGTGACGGTTTGCCCGGCCAGATCCACGGTCAACCGGAATCCCGGTGTGGCGTGTAACTGATCAAACAAAGCGCTGATCACCTGCTCGTCCAGCGTGACCGGCAAAATACCGTTCTTGAAGCAGTTGTTGTAGAAAATGTCGGCGTAACTGGGCGCCAGTATCACCCGAATCCCGAATCCCAGCAGTGCCCAGGGGGCGTGCTCCCGGGATGAGCCGCAACCAAAGTTTTTGCGGGCCAACAGGATTTTCGCATCCCTGTAGCGCTCCTGGTTGAGCACAAAATCCGGATTCAAACGCCGCTTGCTGTGGTCGTCGCCCGGTTCCCCGGGATCCAGATAACGCCAGTCGTCGAACAGGTTGGGCCCGAACCCGGTGCGCTCGATGGATTTGAGATACTGCTTGGGAATGATCTGGTCCGTATCGACATTGGCCTGGTCGATGGGGACCACAATCCCTTCAATACTGGAAAATGATTCCATGGTTACCAATTCCTCACGTCGGTGAAATGGCCGCTTATGGCGGCGGCCGCGGCCATGGCCGGGGATACAAGGTGAGTTCGTCCACCCCTGCCCTGCCGGCCCTCAAAATTCCGGTTGGAGGTGGAGGCACAGCGCTCACCGGGCTCCAGGCGGTCGGAGTTCATTGCCAGGCACATGGAGCAGCCGGGCTCTCGCCACTCGAAGCCGGCCTCGGTGAAAATGTCCGCCAGCCCTTCCGATTCCGCCTGTTGCTTGACCAGCCCCGAACCCGGGACCACCATGGCCAGCGTTATATTGTCCGCTACCGTCTTTCCACGCACCACCTTCGCGGCCTCGCGCAGATCCTCTATGCGCCCGTTGGTGCAGGACCCGATAAACACCTTGTCCAGACTTATGTCGGTAACCGGCATGCCGGCTTTCAGATCCATGTACTGCAAAGCGCGCCCTATGCCTTCTTTACGAGCGGGGTCATCTTCGTTATCGGGGTCCGGAACCAGGCCGTCAATGGCGCAGACCATCTCCGGCGATGTACCCCAACTGACCTGGGGGGCGATGTCCGCGGCATCGATATCGATTTCCCTGTCAAATTCCGCATCCGCGTCACTGTGCAAATCGGACCAGTCCGTGCTGGCCTTTTCCCACAACTCGTCCCGGGGTGCGTATGCCCGACCCCTGACATAATCCAGCGTCGTGTCGTCACAGGCGATGACCCCGGCCCGGGCGCCCGCCTCTATGGTCATATTGCACATGGTCATGCGGCCTTCCATACTCATCTCCCTGACCGTCGAACCGGCGTATTCAAATACGTATCCGGTGCCACCGGCGGTGCCGATCCTGCCGATGATGGCGAGGGTGACATCTTTGGCGGTGACGCCCTGGTGCAGTGCACCGTCGATATTGATACGCATGTTTTTTGATTTTTTCTGCGGCAGGCACTGGGTAGCCAGGACGTGCTCGACTTCCGATGTGCCTATTCCAAATGCGAGTGCTGCAAACGCACCGTGGGTCGAGGTGTGCGAATCACCGCAGACCACGGTCATGCCCGGCAACGTTGCACCCTGCTCGGGACCAATGATGTGGACGATGCCCTGGCGGACGTCCTTGATGGTGTATTCGGTGATGCCGAATTCACGACAATTCGCCGACAAGGTTTCCACCTGTAATCTGGATACCGGGTCTTTGATACCCAGGTCCCGGTTCACCGTGGGGATGTTGTGATCCGCCACCGCAAGATTGGCGTGCACGCGCCATGGTTTTCTGTTTGCCAGACGCAATCCCTCGAAAGCCTGAGGCGAGGTGACCTCGTGGACCAGGTGCCGGTCGATATAAAGCAGACTGGTGCCATCCTGATCTGTGCGAATAACGTGCTCGTCCCAGAGCTTGTCATATAATGTTTTTCCGGCCATAGTTGCTGTTAGTCAGATAAATTTGAGAAATAATGAGGGCTTAAAACCTGAATATTTTAGCACATTAGTACAACTTCAAAGTGAAAGACCAGCACAATAATTCAGGCATTACGGCCGGTGAGACCACCCGGTTCAGGGAACTTATTGCCTGGTGGACGGAGCGGTTGGGCCGGCACCATATTCCCTTGCGCGAGCACTTCGATGATATCAACGATATGCTCTCCCCCGACGCGGTACACCACGAACTGATCCAGGAAATCGTACGCACGGTTTACTGCGTCAACCACTGCGGATACCCGGGCGCAAAAATTACCATGGAAGACACTTTTACCGCGCTGGGGCGGGTAAGGATGAAGCTTCTGAAGTCCGAGCAATCCGACGTGGATCAGATCAATCTGCTGGATAATATTGGCTGGTACACCCGGCAATATTTTGGCCCGGGGCGGGAACAGCCAAACTGACTACAGGGTACCTCGAAAAATCGTCATTCCGGCGCAGGCCGGAATCCATGAAGCCTCTAATACACTGGACTCCGGCATTCGCCGGAGTGACGAAGATGGGATTTTCGAGATGTCCTATTTTCTGCTCGACGGTGCGACCGGGCCAACGTCCGCATTCTGTCCACGATGCCGCAGGTAGTGATCCATCAGCACCAGCGCAAGCATGGCCTCGGCAATGGGTGTAGCGCGGATGCCGACACACGGGTCGTGCCTGCCGGTGGTAACCACTTCACTGTCCTTGCCGTCGCGGTCTACAGTCATGCCCGGCACCTGAATACTTGACGTCGGTTTGAGCGCGATAGCGACCAGGATGTCCTGGCCGGTGGAGACGCCGCCCAGGATGCCTCCCGCGTTGTTCGACAGGAAGCCGGCGGTGGTCATTTCATCCCGGTGCTCGGAACCGGCCTGTAAAATACTGCCGAAGCCGGCACCGATCTCTACGCCCTTCACCGCATTGATGCTCATCATCGCCCGGGCGATATCCGCATCGAGCCGGTCGAATACGGGTTCTCCCCATCCGGCCGGCAGTCCCTGTGCCACTGCGTGGACCCGCGCCCCCAATGAGTCTCCCCGGCGGCGTGTTTCGTCAATAAGACGTGCCAGTTGGTCGACTTTGCCGGCATCCGGGCAGAAGAACGGGTTGTTTTCCACCGCGTCCCAGTCGAATTTATCGATGTGGACCGGCCCGATTTGCGACACATATCCGCGGATAACCACGCCGGCCGACTCATACAGATACTTCTTTGCGATGGCGCCGGCCGCAACCCTGATGGCGGTTTCCCTGGCCGAGGACCGGCCTCCGCCCCGGTAATCCCGCAGACCGTACTTCTGCTCGTACACATAATCCGCGTGTCCCGGCCGGTAGGTGTCTTTGATCCGGCTGTAATCCCTGGCGCGCTGGTCCTCGTTCCGGATCAACAATCCGATGGGTGTGCCCAGCGTCTTTCCTTCGAACACACCCGACAATATCTGTATCGTATCCGACTCCCGGCGCTGGGTCGTATATTTCGACTGGCCGGGTTTGCGGCGATCCAGGTCGCGTTGAATATCCGCCTCGGTGAGCGCCAGTCCCGGCGGACAACCGTCGACGATGCCGCCCAGTGACGGGCCGTGGCTTTCACCAAAAGTAGTGAGCGTAAACAGTTTTCCGAAAGTATTACCCGACATGGGGCGGTGCCGGCAAATCAGGAATTCTGGATGACGATGGACGGAAATTTCGCGCTGTAGTCCTTCTTCTGCGCCGCCAGTTTGCCGGCGGTGCGGCGCGCGATACTCCGGTACCCCGCCGCTATAGCGCCATCGGGGTCGGCAACCACCGTCGGCCGGCCGGCATCGGCGTCAGCCCGGATACGCGTGTCCAGCGGAATACTGCCCAGGTAGTCCAGACCGTATTCCTGCGCCATGCGCTGCCCGCCACCTTCACCGAAGATGTGTTCCTCGTGGCCGCAGTTGCTGCAAATATGCGTACTCATGTTTTCAACCACGCCGAGAATCGGGATTTCCACTTTCTCGAACATTTTGTAGGCGCGTCGCGCGTCGAGCAGAGCGATGTCCTGGGGGGTGGTGACAATGACGGCGCCGCTGACCGGGACCCGCTGCGCCAGCGTCAACTGGATATCACCCGTACCGGGGGGCAGGTCGATAATTAAATAGTCGAGATCATCCCAGTGTGTATCCTTGAGCAGTTGCTCGAGCGCCTGGGTGACCATGGGCCCGCGCCAGATCATTGGTGTCTCTTCCTCGATCAGGAAACCGATCGACATGGCCTGCACATGATAGCTGGTGAGTGGCTCCATGGACTTTCCATCCCTGGACTCGGGTTTGCCGGTGACGCCCAACATCCGGGGCTGACTGGGGCCGTATATATCGGCGTCGAGAACACCCACCCGGGCGCCTTCCGCGGACAGGGCCAGGGCAAGGTTCACCGCAACGGTGGACTTGCCGACACCGCCCTTGCCGGAGGCCACCGCAATCATGTTCTTCACCCCGTCCAGCGGCTTGACGCCTTTCTGCACGGTGTGGGACACGACTTCCCACCCAACTTTGACTACGGCCCGGTCGACGCCTTCAAGGGTGGAAATTTGCTCTTCGGCCTGCCTGGCCAGTTCTCCCGCCCAGCTTTTGGCCGGATACCCCAGGCGCAGGCCCACCGTCACCGTTCCCTGGTCGATGGCTATCTCGTTTACTGCCTTGCCGGCCACCAGATCGCGATCCGTATTGGGATCTACAATCTGCTTCAATACGTTTTCCACTTGCTCTCGGGTAAGACTCATAGTTTTCTCGTTTATCTCGGTTCGATATTTCTGTTTTGATTATACCCCGGCCAGGGGGAGTTCCCTGAATATCCCATTGGCGAAAGATGTTATAGCTGATAACGTAAGCCCCCGCCGATTTACAGTTTGTCGGCATAACCACCATAAGACCTAAGGAACAGCCTTGAACTTCAGCAAACGCCGTATTCTGGCAACCAGCGCCCTGCCCTACGCCAACGGGCCCATCCATATCGGCCACGTACTGGAGTATATCCAAACTGATATATGGGTACGCTTTCAGAGGCTGCAAGGACACGAATGCATCTACGTGTGTGCCGACGATGCCCACGGCACGCCGATCATGCTGAAGGCGGAGGCCGACGGCGTCACCCCGGAACAACTGATCGAGCGTATAGAAAAAGAACACCGCGCCGACTTTGACGGATTTCACATCAGCCTGGACAACTTCCATACCACCCACTCCGAAGAAAATCGCGAATGTGCGGAAACAATCTACAACCGGCTCAATGCCGGCGGTCATATCGCGCGACGGGTGATCAAACAGGCCTACGACCCGGTCAAAGAAATGTTTTTACCGGACAGATACATCCGCGGGGAATGCCCGGTGTGCGCTACGCCGGATCAGTACGGGGACAGTTGCGAAAGCTGTGGCTCCACCTACAGCCCCATCGACCTCAAGAACCCGGTTTCAGCCGTATCCGGAGCGACACCTGTAGAGAAAGAGTCCGAGCACTTCTTTTTCCGGCTGGGCCATTTCGAAGACATGCTCAAACAGTGGACCCGCGGCGACCACATCCAGAGGCAGGTCAGCAACAAGCTGATGGAGTGGTTCGATGCCGGTCTCAGGGACTGGGACATCTCACGGGACGCGCCGTACTTTGGATTTCAGATCCCGGGGGAAAAAGAAAAATACTTCTATGTCTGGCTGGACGCGCCTATTGGCTACATGGCGAGTTTCAAAAATCTGTGCAGCAAAAGCAGCCTGGATTTCGACGAGTTCTGGGACAAGGATTCCCCCCATGAACTGGTACATTTTATCGGCAAGGATATCCTCTATTTCCACACGCTATTCTGGCCGGCCATGCTGGACGGCGCCGGGTTTCGCAAACCGAGCGCAGTCTACACCCACGGATTTTTGACCGTAAACGGACAGAAAATGTCCAAATCAAGGGGTACCTTCATCACCGCGCGATCCTACCTGGATCATCTGAATCCCGAGTATCTGCGTTATTACCTGGCGGCGAAGCTGAACGGCCAGGTGGAGGACCTGGACCTGAATTTCGAGGACTTCGTCGCCCGCGTCAATTCGGACCTGATCGGCAAGGTAGTCAACATCGCCAGCCGTACCGCCGGCTTTATCACCAGACGCTTCGACGGCCGCCTGTCGGCCAATGTCCTGGACCGGGAGATGTACGGTCAATTCGTCACCGCCGGCGACAGCATCGCCGCACATTACGAAAGCAGGGAATACAGCCGGGCCATGCGGGAGATCATGGCGCTGGCGGACCGCGCCAACCAGTTCATCGCCGAGCACAAACCCTGGGAAATCTCCAAACGGCCGGGCCAGGAAGCCTACCTGCAGGAAACCTGCAGCCTCGCCATCAATTTATTTCGGGTGCTGGTGACCTACCTCAGCCCTGTATTGCCGGTGACTGCGAACCGTGTGCAGGCCCTGCTGAACTGTCCGGTGAGCACACCGGGAGCCTGGAGGGAACTGCAGCAGCCCCTGACCGATCACCCCATTAAACCCTACGAACACCTGATGAAACGGGTCGAGAGCAAGAGTATCGAGAAAATGATTGAGAACAACATGAGCCCGGTGGAGACGGACGCCCCATCCGGCGCCAAAACCACGAAGGGCGAAAACGGTGATGTCATCAACATCGATGAATTTGCCAAAATCGACTTGCGCATTGCGCGCATAGTCGAGGCGGGTCCTGTCGACGGCGCCGACAAACTGTTAAGACTCACCCTGGACGTGGGTGATCATCAGCGCACCGTGTTTGCCGGGATCAAAGGCGCCTGTGAGCCGGACCAGTTGCCGGGGAAACTGGTCGTGGTAGTGGCCAACCTGGCGCCGCGGAAAATGCGCTTCGGTGTTTCCGAAGGCATGGTGCTGGCCGCAGGCCCTGGCGGCAAGGACATCTGGCTGATTTCCCCGGATGCAGGCGCCGAACCCGGAATGAAAGTAACTTAGGGGAGAAAAATGATCTTTTCGCACGATAGCCGTGTCAGCCCCGTGCTCGAATCCTCATGTATGTCATCTACACTGCGGTTCTGCGCGCGGGGCATTCCTGCTCTTGTTTGGCTCTCGCACGAAAATCCTCATTTTTCGAGGTGCCCTTAGCTAAAAGATGAAAGCAACCATCGATGACATTGACGCGTGGCTGCCGCAGACGCAGTGTACGCAGTGTGGCTACCCACGTTGCAAGGCTTACGCGTGGGCCATCGCGGACGGCAGGGCGGACATCAACCAGTGCCCGCCCGGCGGCAAGGAAACCATCAACGGACTGGCCCTGCTGCTGAGCACCATCGGCAAACCGTTGAACCCGCAGTATGGCCGGCACAAACCCAGAATTCTGGCGGTGATCGATGAGGAACGGTGCATCGGCTGTACGCTGTGCATCCAGGCGTGCCCGGTGGATGCCATCATCGGCGGTCCCAGGGCCATGCACACCGTCATTGCCAACGACTGCACCGGCTGTGAACTATGCGTGCCACCGTGTCCGGTGGATTGCATCGACCTACAGCAGACGCCATCAGCAGAGCCCGGACCGCGGTGGCGCTGGCCGGAGTATTCTCCGGAGCAGACCCAGCGCGCCAGCCGGCAGACGCAATCCCGTATAACCAGATTGCGTAAATATGATCGCGACAAATCGCTCAGGAAAAAACACCTGGAACTGCGTCGGGCCGATTCGAGCCTGCGCATGCGCGAAGAGATCGAGGCGGCGGTAGCCCGGTCCCGGTCGCGCCGCCCGGCAGTTTCCTGATCCACAGGCGGTTAGGAGCCTGTCCGAGAACAGAGAACCTACTGCCGGAAAGCCCTTTTGGCCCATTTTCCCACTCATTCTCGTCAAATATGAATAACTATTCTCCTCAAATGATCGAAAAAATGGACTCAAAATGGGTTCCCCTCGCTACGGATTCCGTTCTCGGACAGGCTCCTAGCCCGGAAAATTCATAAATCGTGCACAATCTCACTTGTCTATTGATCCCACAAGGAATATCTCTTCAGTCGGGAGTAATCAACGATATTCTTTCGGTTGTTCCTTGTAAAACCCCTTGTATATACAAACCAGGCCTGCGCGATCTTCGCGCAGATTTATGAAATTTCCGGGCTATGAACAAAAAGGACTGCACCACCGTATTCACCCGGCTCAAGCGAAGCATGCCGGCGCCCACCACCGAACTCGAGTACAACTCCGAGTTTGAGCTTCTGATTGCGGTGATGCTTTCGGCCCAGGCCACCGACGTCAGCGTCAACAAGGCGACGGACGTGCTGTACCCCAAAGCCAATACACCGCAAGCCATAGCAAAATTGGGGGTAAACGGCCTGACACCGTATATCAGGAGTATTGGCCTTTTTAACAGCAAAGCCAAAAATATAGTGGCCACCTGCCGGATCCTGCTGAAGGACCATGACGGCCGGGTCCCGCAAACCCGCGAGTCGCTGGAATCGCTGCCCGGTGTTGGCCGTAAGACGGCAAACGTGGTCTTGAACACGGCTTTCGGTCACCCCACCATCGCCGTCGACACCCATATCTTCCGGGTCGCCAACCGCACCGGACTCGCCCCCGGCAAGACTCCGCTGGCCGTAGAAAAAGGCCTGCTGGAAGTGGTGCCGAAGCGGTTCAAACGAGATGCCCACCACTGGTTGATCCTTCACGGGCGCTACACCTGCACCGCACGCAAACCGCAATGCCCGCAGTGCCCGCTCAACGATATTTGTGAATACCCGGACAAAACCAAAGACATATGAAAAAATTGGAGTCAGAGAACAATATATTGACGACAAACAATCCCGTTGCCACTGGACTCAGTCACGGCCATCCCGATAAAACGGGGCACGTTGAGCGGGCTGTTCAAAGCGCCCTTGAAAAAACGGGTGTTTCACACGCCAACAGTGTGCTGCTCTTTCTCACCTCCGACTACGCGCACGACCCGGAACCGGCGATAAGGGCTGCAGCGCGTGCCGCCAGTTGTACCCAGGTGACCGGCGCCACCGGAACGGGTCTGCTGACCGAGCAGGAATGGGTCATAGACAGCTCCGGAGCGGCGGCCATGGTATTCACCGGAAGAGTCCGGCTGGGATTGAGCCAACAGGCGGGCCCGAACCAACTCAGGCTGTGTCTGTGTACGCCGCAGGCTCTATCCACCAACCGGCTCGATGAACCGATAAAGCGATTCGGCGCAATCACCAGCGACGAGTTCGGACATGGTCCGTTCGTTGTATGGACCTCCGGGGCCGTCGCAAAAGACGAATTTACTGAAGTAACCATCAATGGCGCCAGCGCTGAAGTGGCGGTGGCGCGGGGGGTGCAGGTACTGACCGCTCCCATGCAGGTCGATGAGGCTAAAGGTTTCGATGTCCTCCGCATCGCCAACCACCCTGCCCTGCACGTTCTGATTAGCGCCTTGCCGGAAGCGGTGCAGAAACAAAAGCCGCTGCCGCTACATATGGTTATGTGCGGGGTAACATTCGGAGACACGGACACCGCCATCGAGGAAGGACGATTCCGGCTGGATCACATTGTGGCGGCTGACCCTGATTTACACTCGGTCACATTGTCACACCCCCTGCGACCGGGCGAACGGTTGTTTTGGGCCATGCGGGACAGGGCCAGCGCGGTGCGCACCATGCAGAATGCAGCCCTGGAGTGCCGAAAAACCCTGGGCGCAGTGCCGGACTTTACGATCATGTTTCCCTGTCTGAGCCGGGGCCCGATGTTCTTCGGAGGCAGCGACAAAGACCTCACCGTGGTCCGCGATTCATTTCCGGACACGCCGATAATAGGGTTTTATGGCAACGGAGAGATCGCCCCTTTGGGTGAAAACAGCCATTTACACCAGTACAGCACTGTTTTAGCCGCCTTCCGCTGCCACGACGCCTGATTCCAAAAATCGATGGAAGAAAACCGGACCGACCCGGGTCTACTTAGGAGCCTGTCCGAGAATAGAGAGCCTACTGCGGAAAAGCCCTTTTGGCCCCTTTTCCCGCTCATTTTCCCAAAACATGAACAAGGATATGAATAACTATTCTCCTCAAATGATCGAAAAAATGGACTCAAAATGACTTCCCCTCGCTACGGCTTCTATTCTCGGACAGGCTCCTAGTCCGTGCGGCTTGTTTTGTGATGCTGCTGAACGAGGGACACACCGAGCTTTGCGCCCTGGCTATAGTTGACTCATTGGTGAAGATGTTGCTTACTCAAAGATTACTGGAGCGGCGCATGGACCCGCTCATTTTTTTGCAATTACGCGGAACAGTTTTATGACTCACATGCAAGCGATGCCGGCTCCTGTTGCCCAGCCATCATTCAACCGGGTACTCAGGGAGAACGGACTTGATCCGCTGCACCGTGCGCAGCTGCGCGAATTGCAGATCAACCTGGGAAAGCGCTGCAACCAGGCGTGTAACCATTGCCATGTCGATGCCGGGCCCAAAAGAACGGAAATTATGACCTGGAACACCGCCTACAAAATCATGGAGTGGGCGGAAAAAAACAACATCCAGCGCGTAGACATTACCGGCGGCGCGCCGGAAATGAACCCCAACTTTCGGACCATGGTCGACCGATTTCTTGCCCTGGATATGCAGGTTACCGCGCGTTGCAACCTGTCCATACTGCTGGAACCGGGTTACACCGACACCGCGCGGTGGTATGCACATAGAAGCGTTCACCTGGCCTGTTCATTGCCCTGTTACACTGCAGACAACGTCGACGCGCAACGCGGTGATGGCGTGTTCGGGAAGAGCATCAAAGCCCTGCAATTGTTGAATGAACTCGGCTACGGCCGGCACGAGGGTTTGACACTGGATCTTGTCTACAATCCCGGCGGGGCGTTCCTGCCGCCTTCCCAGTTTGAACTGGAAGCCGACTACAAAAAACGGCTTATGGATGACTTTGGTATTGTGTTCAACAATTTATTGACCATTACCAACCTGCCCATCAGCCGTTTCGCCCACTTTCTGGACCGGACCGGGCAAAGAGAAAGTTATCAGAAGTTGCTGGTTGAAAATTTCAACGCGGCCACGGTAGGTCCATTGATGTGCCGGCACCTGATCAGCGTCGATTGGCTGGGGCGGATCTTCGACTGCGATTTCAACCAGATGCTTGAACTGCCCTTTGGTGGCACCAACAAACGCTTTCTCTGGGACCTGCAGCCGGATGACGTGTGTGGAAATCCGATCGCGGTGGGCAGCCACTGTTTTGGTTGCACCGCAGGCGCGGGCTCCAGTTGCGGCGGGGCCCTGGAATCCAGGTAACCTGGCTAAGGACATATGACCGTCATCCCGGCGCAGGCCGGGATCCAGACCTAGCTATCAAGGCCATGTTTCCTGGATTCCGGCCTGCGCCGGAATGACGATTCAGGCGACGATATCGTCGAAGAAGGATTTCAGTTTACTGGTCCAACCGCGTTCACGGGGATTGTGGCGGCTACCGCCTTCCCGTATAGACATTTCCAGGTCCGCGATCATGGTCTTTTGCTGTTTGGTCAGGTGGACCGGGGTTTCAAAACTGATCTTACAATAAAGATCTCCAACGGCCCCGCCCCGCACGTTCTTTACACCCTTTCCCTTCAGTCTGAAGACGCGTTCAGTCTGGCTCTCGGCCGGTATTTTCAGACGTGCCCGCCCGTCCAGGGTAGGCACCTCCAGATCGCCTCCAAGGGTGAGGATCGAGAAACTGACCGGCATTTCACAGTACAGATCATCGCCGTCACGCTTGAAGATCGGGTGTGGTTTGAGGTGGGCCTGCACATAGAGGTCCCCCGGCACACCGCCACGGCCACCGGTCTCCCCTTCGCCGGAAAGACGTATCTGGTCACCTTCGTCAAGACCAGCCGGAACTTTTACCGATAGAGTTTTTGTTTCTTTGACCGTACCGGCACCATGGCACTTGTTGCAGGGTGTTTCTATAGTCTGGCCGCTGCCCCGGCATTTGGGGCACGTCTGCTGCACCGAGAAAAATCCCTGCTATACGTACCTGGCCCTGCCCGTTACAAGTACTGCAACTGGTGGATGATGTTCCCGGAGCTGCGCCGTCCCCGTCACAGGTATCGCAAATAACGCTGGCCGGAACCCGGATTTTTACCTCGGTCCCGCGCACCGCTTCTTCGAGTGACAGTTCCAGGTTGTATCTCAGGTCCGCTCCCCGGGTGCGACCCGAAGACCGGCGGCCACCGCCTCCGAAAATATCTCCGAAGATGTCCCCGAAAATATCTCCGAATCCGCCCTGGCCACCGTGGAACCCACCGCCACCGGCCGACGGGTCTACTCCGGCATGTCCGAACTGATCGTAAGCCGCCCTTTTCTGGGGGTCCGCAAGGATTTCATAAGCTTCCTTGGCCTCCTTGAATTTTCGTTCCGCAGATTCATCGTTGGGGTTCCGGTCGGGGTGGTATTTCATGGCCAGGCGGCGAAACGCCTTTTTTAGATCGCCATCGGCGACATTTCGCTCAACATTCAGAACTTCGTAGTAATCACGCTTGGCCATATTTGTTCTTTAACTCTTCCACCGCTTCCCTA